>JBDTWC010000073.1:0-8271 GCA_040006875.1 Acidobacteriota bacterium
CGGCGGGTGCGGGCTTCTGCGTGGACGCGGCGGGCGGGGTGGCAGGGGGTTGCGCGGACGCCGTCGGCTTGGTGGTGGCGCACGCACTCAGGGCGAACACCGCGACACAGCACAGGCTGGTCGTCAGGCGACGGGCAATCGCGACATCGACGCGAGTCATGTCGGGCCTCCGATCAGGGCGGTTGAGGCAGCAGTATCACACGCGACGGATTCGGCCGTCGAGCGCCCAACACCACGGACTGCCTTTCCCGCGACGCCGCCTACATGATGTCCGGCGCGCGCCGATGGGGTTGTCACCATCGGTACCTGCCGGGGTCAGGCCAGGTCGGCAAAGACGTGGCGTCCGTCGGGTCCGAGCGGCAGCGGATCGACGCGGTGGACGAGGCTCACTCTGAGCGGCTGATAGAGATGCGGGAACAGATCGCCGCCGCGCGACGGCTCCCAGCGCAGTTCCGCGCCCAGCCCATCGGCGTTGACGGCCACGAGCACGAGGTCATGCTGGCCGGCGTAGTGCTTCGCCGCTGTGTCGCGCACTTGGGCAGCGGTCGAGAAGTGGATGTAGCCATCGGAGAGGTCGACCCCGGCGCCGGCGAACACGCCCGCCGCCTCGGCCTGCCGCCAGGTGGCGGCGGGCACGATCTTGTAGACGACCACCTACGTGCCTTTCTTGGAGTAGGCCACCACCGCGCCGCTCAAGCCGATGAGCCCGACCATGTTCGGGAACACCTGCAGCACGTTCATCAGGTCGCCCCACGCCCACACGAGTTCAGGTTTCATGATCGCACCGAAGGGAATCAGCAGACAGTAGATCCAGCGGTACGGCACCGCGACGCCGCGGCCGAGGATGTACTCGAGGAACTGCTCGCCGTAGTAGGCCCAGCCGATGAGCGTGGTGTAACCGAACAGAAACGCGCAGAACGCCACCACCCAGCCGCCGACCGTGGGCACCGCGGCGTTGAACGCGGCGGCGACGGCGGCAGTGCTCGTGAGATACGGCTGGCCGGCGTGCGCCGCGGCAATCGACGTTTCAGCCACGCCGCTCACCAGGATGGTCATGGCGCTGATCGTGCCGGTGACAAACGACACGATGAACACTTCCATCAGCGCCTGTAGCCCCTGCTGCGCCGGGCGGTCAGACTTGGCGGCGCCGTAGGCCACGGCCGCCGTGCCGTAGCCGGCTTCGTTCGCGTAGACACCGCGGGCGACGCCGTAGCGCATGGCCACGAACCAGCCGAAGCCCATGGCCGACTTGGTCGTGAGCGCCTCGGAGAACACCATCGACAGCACGTGGGGCACTCGGTCGGCAAACATCGCGATCACGACCACGCCGCCGGCGAGATACAGGCCGACCTTGAGCGGCGACAGGTACTGCGCCACCTTGCCGATCGACTTGATGCCGCGGATGATCACCGCCCACACGAGCACCGCGATCACGATGCCGGCGATCCAGGTGGGCACGCCGAACACGCTGTTGACGACCAGCGCGATCGAGTTGGGCTGGGTGAAGGGCGTGGTGGTGAGCGCGCCCACGCCGGCCACGAGCGCGAACACCTTGGCCAGGCGCGGCGCCTTCAAGCCGTCGCGCAGGTAGTACATCGGCCCGGCGTGCACGGTGTCGCCCTGCACGTCGCGGTACTTCACGGCCAGCACCGCCTCGGTGAATTTCACCGATGTGGCGACCAGGCCGTACATCCAGATCCAGAAGAGCGCGCCCGGGCCGCCCGAGATGATCGCCGTGGCCACGCCGGCGATGTTGCCGGTGCCGATCGAGGCGCCGAGCACGGTCATGAACGCCTGGAAGGGCGTGAGCGCGCCGCCGCCGGCGGTGGTGCTCTGCGCCGCCATCATCTCGCGGAACGCTTCGCCGAAGCGCCGGAACTGCACCCAGTTGTAGCGGATCGAGAGGAAGAGCCCGGACCCGAGCAGCATCCAGACGACGACGTACTGGAACAGGTAGGTCGTCAGCGGGTCGATGAATTGAGCCACAGGGAGGTGCCGGGCGCCATTCTAGTCCCAGTGGGGTCTCGCCCGCGGCCGGCCGCGCGGATCTATTCCTTGGCGACGTTGAAGTTGCGCTTGCCCACCGAGGCGCCGTCGACGAAAATCTCGACGCTGTAGTCGCCAACCGGGAAGCCGGCGGCGCTCTGCAGGTTGAAGGAGGTCGCCCCGGCCCCCTGGAACGACACCTTCTTCTCGCGCTCGCTCAGCATCTGCGTGCCGAAGTACCACTTCACGCCGATGGTGCCGTCACCGCGGTCGGGGTTGAGCACGGCCACGTAAACGGTTTCACTCGGCTTGAACGTGCTGGTCAGGTTGGCGACGCTGTTGTCGGTGTTGAGCGACCGCCCGAGCTGAATGGTGCCGGCCGTGATCGGCTGGGAGCAGCCGGCCAGCACCGTGCACGTCGCCGCCACCAAGAGTGCCTTCGAGAATCGAGCCATGGCCATATTCTAGCGGCCGGGAGTGGCCAGCGGCAGTACCTTCCGGTAGTGGAGGAACCCGCTGCGGCTGGCGATCCGGTCGTAGAGGAGCATGGCGTCGGTGTTGGTTTCGTGGGTCAGCCACCACACCCGCGCGCAGCCGCGCGCCTCGGCATCGGCATAGACGTGCTCGATGAGCTTCCGCCCGATGCCGCCGCCGCGCAGTCCTGGCTCCACGAACAGGTCCTGCAGATACATGTAGTTGCCGGTGGTCCAGCAGCTCCGGTGCTCGATTGAATGCACGAAGCCCACGACGGTGCCGTCCAGTTCGGCCAGGGTGGCGTGCATCGGCTCGGCCGGGTCGAGCAGGCGCTGCCAGGTCATGAGCGTCGCGTCGTGTGGAATGTCGGTCTGGTAGAAGGTCTGGTAGCCCTGCCAGAGCGGCAGCCAGGCCTCGAAATCGTGAACGGTCGCGGACCGGAGCGTCATGGTCGCCATGCGCCATTCTGGCTCGACCGGGCGGAACGCGGAAATCAGGCCTGAAACCTCGATTCCTCCCGTTGAGCCGGGCCTGGCAGACCGAACCGGCGGACCGAAACCGTGCGCCCACTCGTCTCACAGACTGGACCCCGGTGACGGGATGAGCAGTACAATCGAGCAGCGCCGCAAAAACTTGATCCTCCAACGCCTCACCGACTTCTTCTCCAACCTGCGCGGCCTTCCCCCGGTCGTCCAAGTAGCCAGCGCCAAGCTGCCGACCGAGTTCGGCGAGTTCGACATCCGTGTGTTCGAGAGCCGGCTCGATGGCACCACCCACGTGGCGCTCGTACACGGCGACCTCGGCACCGGTGAGAACGTGCTGGCGCGGGTGCACTCGTCGTGCGTGACCGGCGACATCTTTCACTCGTCGCGGTGCGACTGCGGCGAGCAGTTGCACATGGCGATGCAGCGCGTGGCCGACGAAGGCCGGGGCGTGGTTCTCTATCTGCACCAGGAAGGCCGCGGCATCGGCCTGGCCAACAAGATCAAGGCCTACGCGCTGCAGGATCAGGGGCGCGACACGGTCGAGGCCAACGAGCAACTCGGGTTCCCCGCCGACTCGCGCGACTATGCGTCGGCGGTCGAGATGTTCCGGCTGCTCGGCGTGCGCTCGCTGCGTTTGATGAGCAACAACCCGAAGAAGCTCGAAGGGGTGACCGGCGACACGCTGGTCATCAACGAGCGCATTCCGATCGAGGCCCCGGTGTCGGACGCGAACCGGCGCTACCTGAAGACCAAGAAGGACAAGCTGGGCCACCAGCTCACGTCGGTCTAGATTCTCCGCTGCGCGTGCGCGTGCTGACGCGGGCCTTCGCGAGGTCCGGCCCGACCAGCGACATCCCACTGGGGCAGCTAACTACGACGCGCGGCGAACAGCCAGGCGACGTCCGCCGCGAACGACCAGGTGAGAAGCGCCAGTGATCCGCCGGCCAGGGCCACGGCGGCGGAGGCGGGCACGACCGGCGCCAGGGCCGCGATGAGAGCCACGATCTGCACGACGCAGATGGCTTGACGGCGTCGGCTCGCCGGCAGGGCGCGGTTCAGCCACGGCAGCGCCTGCGCGGCCGCCACGAACAGGTAGCGCATCAGCCCCGACATCAGCACCCAGGAGCCGGTAACGCCGCTCCGCCACACCAGCACCGACAGCACCAGGATGAGCAGCGCGTCCACTTCCAGATCGAACCGGGCGCCAAAGGCGCTGGCGAGCTTCGACCGACGCGCCAGCCAGCCGTCGGCGAGGTCGAGCGTGGCACCCGCGGCCGCCGTGCCTGCGATCCACCAGCGCAAGGGGCCGAGGGCCGGCTCGAAGGCCACGCCGGCGAGCAGGGCCAGAATCAAGGCGCGCACGCCGGTGACGACGTTGGCCGCGCCGACGCGCGCGAAGGGATGGTGATCGCGGAAGCCGGTCAGCGCCACCAGCATCATGCCGGCCGCGATCGCCCCGACGCGGATCGGGAAGCCGGTGCCGAGTCCGAACAACGGCTGCAGGCGCAGCGCCAGCACCGTGATCGCGCCGCTGCCGGCCCCGGCCAGAAGAGCCGCGCGCGGCAGGGCCTCGGCGGGCGGCTCGGCGGGGGCCCCGGCACGGCGCGTTGGCGAGGTCATGCGCAACCACCCACGCTATGCTGGAGCCGCTCATGAGTCGCGACGCGCGCGCGTTCTGGACCGTGGCGCCTGGACGCGGCGAGATCCGCGCCGAGGCGCTGCCCGCAGCCACGTCCGGCGACGTGGTCGTGCGCGCGCTCTTCAGCGGCGTCAGCCGCGGCACCGAATCGCTCGTCTTCCACGGTCGCGTCCCGCCCGAAGAATATCAGCGGATGCGCGCGCCGTTTCAGAGTGGCGACTTCCCCGCACCTGTGAAGTATGGCTACGCGTCGGTCGGACGGGTCGAGTCCGGCCCCGCCGCGCTGGTCGGACGCACGGTGTTCGCGCTCGTGCCGCATCAGACCGACTACGTGGTGCCGGCAACCGCGGTGCAGGTCGTGCCCGACAGCGTCCCGCCCGGGCGAGCCGTGCTGGCCGCCAACATGGAAACCGCGCTCAACGGCCTCTGGGACGCCGGCGTGCTGCCCGGCGACTGCGTCACCGTGGTGGGCGGCGGCACGGTGGGCTGCCTGGCGGCGTGGCTGGCCCGCGGCATCCCGGGGTGCCAGGTGCAGCTGGTCGACGTGGCACCCGATCGCGCCGCCATCGCCGCTCTACTCGGCGTGGGCTTCGCGCGTCCCGACGACGCGGCCGGCGAGCGCGACGTGGTGATTCACGCCAGCGGCGCCCCGGCGGGCCTCGACACCGCACTGGCGTTGGCCGGGTTTGAAGCCACGGTGGTGGAGTTGAGCTGGTACGGCGATCGCCCGGTCACCGCGGCGCTTGGCAAGAGCTTCCACGCGCAGCGTCTCACCATCAAGTCGTCGCAGGTGGGTCACGTGCCGCCGGAGCGACGGGCGCGCTGGAGCTACGCACGCCGCCTCGGGGTGGCGTTGCGCTTGCTCGGTGACGCCGCCCTCGATGCGCTCATCACCAGCGAATGCGCGTTCGACGAACTGCCCGGCGTGATGCCGTTGCTCTTGAGCGACGGCAGTCGCACCCTGTGTCATCGCGTGCGGTATGCTGCTGCCAGCGACCTTCCGGCCTGAGTGCAGGCCTTTCCCGCCAGGTTTTCTCCATGTACAGCGTGCTCGTTCGCGGCCACTTCATGATTGCCCACAGCTTCCGCGGCGCCGTGTTTGGCCCGGCGCAGGCGCTGCACGGCGCCACCTACGTGGTCGACGTGGAGTTCCGGCGCACTGAACCCGACGCCGACGGCATCGTCGTTGACATCGGCCTGGCCACCACCGTGCTCGGCGAGGTGCTGAACGAGTTCAACTTCAAGAACCTCGACGAGCTGCCGGAGTTCGCGGGCCAGAACACCACCACCGAGTTCATGGCGCGCGTGATCTTCGACCGCTTTGCCGCGGCCATTCAGGGCGGCAAACTCGGCGCCGGCGCGCGCGGGCTCGAGAGCATGCGCGTCAGCCTGGCGGAATCGCACGTCGCCTCGGCGGCCTACGACGGCACGCTCGAGAAATAGCCGCGCCGATGTCCGAGCCTTCGCCCGCACTCGGCACCCCGCTCGCAGTGACCGTGCTCGTGCCGGGCGACCTGGCGCGGCGCACCGGCGGCTATGGCTACGACCGCGAGATCATCGCCGGGCTGCGCACGCTGGGCTGGCGCGTGGCCGTGGTGTCGCTCGACGGCAGCTTTCCGCAACCAAGCGCGACGGCGCGCGTGGAGGCGGCTCAGGCGCTGGCCGCGTTGCCCGACGGCACGCTGGTGCTGGCCGACGGACTCGCCTTCGGCGTGATGGGTGTGGAAGCCGAACGCGAGGCGCGGCGTCTGTCGTTTGTGGCCCTGGTGCACCATCCCCTCGCCGACGAAACCGGCCTCGACGAGGACCTCGTGGCCGAGTTTGAGGCCAGTGAACGCCGTGCGCTCGCCGCCACCCGAGGCGTGGTCGTGACGAGCCACGCCACGCGCCGGCGGCTCGCTGATTTCGGCGTGAGCGGCGATCGCGTGGCGGTGGTCGTGCCCGGCACCACGCCGAGCCCGCTCGCCCGCGGCACGCGGGGCACGAGCGGTGCCGATTCAGACGTGCCGGTGGCGCTGCTGTGCGTGGCCTCGCTGGTGCCGCGCAAGGGTCACGACGTGCTCGTCGCCGCCCTCGCTCGCCTGCGGCACTTGTCCTGGCACCTCACCTGCGCCGGCAGCCAGACCCTGCATCCGCCCACCACGGCGAAGGTGCAGGCGCAGCTCCACGCGCTCGGGCTGGTCGATCGCGTGACGCTCGCCGGCGAGCTCGACGAGGCCGCGCTCGCCGCTGCCTACGATCGCGCCGACCTGTTCGTGCTGGCCACGCGTCATGAAGGCTACGGCATGGCCGTGGCGGAAGCGCTCGCCTGCGGCGTGCCGGTCGTGAGCACGGCGACCGGCGGCATCTCCGAACTGGTCGACGCCACATCTGGCGTGATCGTGCCGATGGACGATCCCGAAGCCCTGGCCGAGGCGCTCGCGCCGCTCGTGAGCGACGACGGAGCCCGGGCGCGCGCCATCGCCGGCGCGCGCGCCACCCGCGACTCGCTGCCGCGCTGGGACGAGGCCGCGCGGGCCATGGCGGCTGCACTCACGAGATTTGCTGCCCATGGAACAGTTCAGCGCTGACTGGCTCGCCCTGCGCGAGCCGGCCGATCACGCGGCCCGCGCGCACGATCTGACGGCAGCTGTGGCTGCCAGCGTGGCGCAACGTCCGGGCCTCCGGGCTGTCGATCTGGCCGCCGGCACCGGCTCGAACGTGCGCTATCTGATGCCGCGCGTGCCGCACATCCAGCACTGGACGCTGGTTGACCACGACCCCGCGCTCCTGGCGCAGGCGTGGCGCCTGCTGTTGCCCGTCGGGCAGACCGCGGGTCGCGCCTACGACGTGCGCACCGGCGACCTCGCCGCCATCGACCAGGTGGGACTCGACGGCTGCGCGCTGGTCACCGCGTCGGCGCTCCTCGACCTCGTGTCGGAGCCATGGGTCCGCAACCTGGCGCGCCACTGCCGCGCCGCCGCCGTGGACGTGCTCTTCGCACTCAGCTACGACGGCCGCATCGCGTGCGATCCGGTGGACGCGGACGACGAACGAGTACGCGCCTACGTGAACCAGCATCAGCGCGGCGACAAAGGCTTCGGTCGCGCGCTCGGTCCGGATGCCGCTCACGTGGCCGAGGCGTGCTTTCGCGCGGAGGGCTACACCGTGCAGCTCGCGTCGAGCGACTGGATAGTCACGCCCGACCGCCGCGAGTTGCAGCGGCAGCTCGTGGAGGGCTGGGCGAGCGCCGCCACGGCGATGGCGCCGGCCGACGCCGCGACCATCGACGCGTGGCGGGAGCAACGCGTGGCGCACATCGATGAGGGGCGGTCGACCCTGCGGGTCGGGCACCAGGATCTGGCCGGGGCGCCTCCGACCGGGCTCTGACCCCGATTGGGTTTCGGCGTCGAGCGGGGCCAAGTCCGCGCCGGGCGATCGCCACGTCGCCGGTCATCGCGCCGCTGCGGCCGCGACGTGCTCGAGTGCGGCGTCGGCGCGGAAGGTGAGGCCGCCTCAGGCTCGCGCCTGCCGTCGAACTCGATTTTTTCGCAATCGCTCGTTCACGATTCGGGCGATGAGCGCGTACGGTCTCTTCCGCTCTGGGCGCAGCCTCTCGCACGGTGGCGCGGATCTTCCGCACGATGGCTCGCACCCGCAGGCCGTCAGATGACGCGCGACACGCCGGCGGCGCGATCGCCCGCGGCG
>JBDTWC010000074.1:0-8252 GCA_040006875.1 Acidobacteriota bacterium
GACCACCGCCGCGACTCGCACCGCTACGGCCGGCGCGCTTGCGACGTGCGCGCCTATCCGATAGCATCCCCCGCTATGGCCCGTGCATCGCTTGCCCTCCTGCTCCTGTGCCTCGCTCCGATCGGCTGCAGCGCGCCGCCGCCAGCCGCGCTTCCGCCGGCGCCGTTTGCGATCCTTGAAGCCACCATTCCGCAGATGCGCGACGCAATGGCCGAGGGGCGCCTGACCTCGCACCAGCTGGTCGAGATGTATCTGGCCCGTCTGGGCACCTACCAGCAGGCGCTGCACGCCGCCGTCTACGTCAATCAGAACGCGTTGCAGGAAGCCGACGAGCGCGATCGTGAGCGGGCGGCCGGCAAGCTGCGCGGGCCCCTGCACGGCATTCCGATTGCCCTCAAGGACAACATCCACACCACGCACCTGCCAACGTCGGGCGGCGCGCTGGCCTTCGACGGCTTCATCCCGCCCTATGAAGCCACGCTGACCAAGAACCTCACCGACGCCGGCGCCATTATCATCGCCAAGGCCGGCTTGTCGGAACTCGCCAACTTCGTGGCGGGCGCGCCGACGCCGATGCCTGGCGACTACAACGCGGTAGGCGGCCAGGGCATGAACCCGTACGATCCGCGCCGCGATCCGCGTCCGGCCAGTGCCGATGGGCGCGGCGCCATGACCACCGGCGGTTCGAGTTCGGGGATCGGCACGGCCGCGAATCTGTGGGCCGCCAACGTCGGCAGCGAGACGTCGGGCTCGATCCTCGGTCCGTCGAACCAGACCATGCTGGCGGCGGTCAAGCCCACGCTTGGCCGGGTCAGCCGCTACGGCGTGATTCCGATCACCGCGGACCAGGACACGGCCGGTCCGATGGCGCGCAGCGTGACCGACGCCGCGATCCTGCTCGGCGCGCTCGAAGGTGCCAGTCCCGACCCGAATGACGCCGCCACCTCGCGCTGTACGCCACCACCCAATCGCGACTACACGCCGTTTCTGAAGACCGATGCGCTGAAGGGCGCGCGCATCGGCGTGCCGCGCGCGTTCTACTACGACCAGGTCACGCCGCCGGGGTCGAAGGAGACCCGCGGCGGTCTGAATCCGGCGCAGGCGAAAGCGATGGCCGACGCGATCGAGGTGCTGAAGGCGCAAGGCGCGGTGATCGTCGATCCGGCCGATATCCCCAGCATCATCGATCCCGATCCGGAGAAGAACCTCATCGGCTGGAACTTCTGCGCCGGGCTCAACGAGGCCAAGGGCAAGGACGCCAACTGCACCACGGTCGTGAAGTACGGCATGAAGCGCGACTTCAACAAGTGGCTGGCCACGCTCGGTCCGAACGCGCCGGTGAAGACGCTGACCGAGCTGCGCGAGTGGAACCTGGCGCACGAGAAGGGCGGCGCCATCCGCTACGGTCAGGCGCGCCTCGACATCTCCGACCAGATGGATGTGGAAAAGGACCGGCCGCGCTACCTGAAGGATCAGGCCAAGGACCTGTTCCTCACCGCCACAAACGGCCTCGACGCGGTGATGGCGGCAAACAAGCTCGACGCGGTCCTGTTCCCCGGCGCGAGCGGCGCCGGCATCTCGGCCCGGCCCGGCTATCCCACCGTGCTGGTGCCGTTTGCGCTGATCCCGAACGAGCCCGAGCAGCCGTTCCCGGCCGGCTTCGACGCCAAGCCCGTGCCCTACGGCGTGAGCTTCGCGGGGCTGGCGTGCAGTGAGCCGAAGCTGCTGGGCCTGGCCTACGCCTTTGAACAGGCCACCAAGCGGCGCGTGCCCCCGGCCAGCGCGCCATAGGCGGGCTGGCCGATCACGCCTCGGTGATGATGCCGAGTTCCACGTAGCGCGGCCGTACCGCGGTGCGAATCGCCGGCAGCTGCCGCCAGAACCAGAGGGTGGCGAGCAGGCCCGCATCGCCGCCGACCATCAGCGTCTCCTCGACGCCGATGCGCGCCGCCAGCGCGCCACTGATCAAGCTGCCGAGCGGCGCCGAGCCGAGCAGAGCGATGGTGTAGAACGACATCACGCGTCCGCGTTTGTCGTCGTCCACGATGGTCTGCACGATCGTGTTGGTGGCGACGATCTGATACATCATCCCGTAGCCGGTCAGGGCCATCAGCGCCATCGACAGCCAGAACCAGTGCGACAGGCCGAGCAGCACGCAGCCCACGCCGAAGATCGCCGACGCCCAGGCCATCAACCGGCCCAGACCGAGGACGGTCGTGCGCATCACGAGCCGCACCGCGCAGACCAGCGCGCCCACGCCCGACGCAGCCATCAGGAAGCCCAGCGTATGGGCGCCGCCGCCGAGGGTGTTGCCGGCCACCATCGGCATCAGCACGCTGTAGGGCGCGGTCATCACGCCGGCCGCGGCCAGGAAGATGAGCAGGCTGCGAATCGGCGTGGACTCCGTGACGTAGTGCCAGCCTGCGCGCAACTCGTCCCAGGTCTTGCGATCGGCAGGCGGGCGCACATCCGGCGTCAGACGCATCGCCATCAGCCCCGCAATGACCGCGATATAGCTCAGCCCGTCGATGAGGAAGCAGTAGCCCTCGCCGATCGCGGCTACGACCGCTCCGGCGATTGCCGGACCGACCAGTCGCGCGGCGTTGAAATTCGACGAGTTGAGCGCGATGGCGTTGCCGAGATCGGCGCGGTCGTCGATCATCCGCACCACGAATGCCTGGCGGGTGGGAATCTCGACCGCGTTGATCACGCCCTGGAACAAGGTCAGGCCGATGATCCACGGCATGGTGATGTGGTCGGTGAGGGTCAGCGCCGCCAGGGCCAGCGACTGCACCATGGCCAGCACCTGCGTGGCGACGAGCACCTTGTGGCGGTCCCACCGGTCGAGCCACACGCCGGCCAGCGGCGGCAGGAAGAGCGACGGGAACTGGCCCGCGAAGCTCACGACGCCGAGCAGCAGCGCGGAGTCGGTGAGGCGATAGACCAGCCACGACGTGGCCAGGCGCGTCATCCACGAGCCGACGAGCGAGATGCCCTGGCCGATGAAGAACAGGCGGTAGTTGCGGGAGCGGAGCGCGCGAAAGGGGGAACTCACGGGCCAGGGCCACCCGGATTCTCCCACGGAGCACGACCGAGACCGTTACCGCGCCGACAATCTCGAAATCGCGGGTCGCCTGCCCACGCGTCACAGCGTGCAAGTTCGGCGCACGAGGGCCGCTCGGTGGGAGGTGTCGAGCGCGGCCGCTCGTTGCTGGCGCAATCCTTGCTGCCTCACTTCGACGTGCCCATGAACTTTCGCCTGTCGGGCCGAGCGGTGTGGATCGCGGCGGTCATCGTGGTGACGCTGGCCAGGCCAGTGGCCGCCGGCGCTCTAGCCATCTCGTGGACCGACTACGCGGTGGACGAAGACGGCTTCCAGCTGGAACGGCGGCCGGCCGCGGGCGGCGCGTTTCAGCAGATCGCCATCCCAGGCCCGAACCTGGTGTCGTATCTCGACTCCACCGTGGCCGCCGGTGGGGTCTACTGCTACCGCGTCCGGGCCTTCAACAGCGCCGGCCCCTCCGCCTTCACCGCCGAGAGTTGCGGCACGGCCTTCGCCACGGCGCCGCCCGTGACCATCACGCTCAATGCCGCCACCTTCCGGCCGAGCGACACGATGGTGGCCACCGTGCACGCGCGCCCGGACTCCGTCACGCCGGTCGACGTCTACGTGGTGGTGCAGGGCCAGAACGTCCTGCTGTCGCTGCAACTCGACGGCCGGCTGGTCGCTGGCGTCGTGCCGATTGCCCGCAACATCGTGCTGCCGTCGATCGACGCGCCGTTCTCGTTCCCCCTGGCCGGCGCGCCGCCGGGCGCCTACGCGTGGGTCGCCGCCGTCACCGCGCCGGGCACGATGGCGCTGCTGGCGCCGCTCGAGTCCAGGCCCTTCACGATCACGCCCTGAGACCAGGGTCGGGCACTTCCCACCACTCGCCTGGCGGCGCGGATTCTCCGGCCATGCTGGTCGCGATCGCGGCCGACACGTTGGTGCAGAAGCGCTCCAGGGTGTGGTGGCGCTCGATTCGGGCGCGGGCTCGCGCGCCGATGGCGCGGGCGCGCTCCGGGTCGTTCCACAGCCCCACCATCGCCGCGCGCAATGCGGCCGCGTCGCCGACCGGCACGAACAGACCGGTGACGCCGTCTTCAATCACGTCCACCTGGCCGGCGGTGGCGGTGCAGATCACGGCCTTGCCCATCGCCATGGCCTCGAGAATCACGGTGATGCCGTTGTCCGACTGCGACTGCAGCAGCGGCACCACCACGAAACGCGAGCGCGCGTAGAGGTCGCGCAGTTCGAGCAGCGATTTGCGCTCGATGGTGAGATGCGGATTGGGCCGGACCAGCAGATCCTGGACCCGCACGCGTCGATCCTTGATGAGGCGAAGGCGGCCCGGCACGCGCACGCGGTCGGCGGCCACGTGACACGGCAACTCGGTGCCCTCGAGCGCGGCAAAGAGCGTGGGGTAGTCGCGCATCTCGGCCCCGACCGCACAGATCACGTCCTCACGGCCCGGCTGCGGGCGGTAGAACTGCGCGTCGATCGCGTAGCGGACCAGATACAGGCGATCGTCGCCCAGATAGCCACGCTGCCGGGCGAAGTCGCGTTGCACCGACGAGAACGCGATGGCGGCGTGGAGGTGCTTGCCGAGCACGCGCATCGGCAGGTCGATGTTAGGCTTCGAGAACTGAGAGATGATCGCGAGGTGCGGTTTGCCGGCGCCGAACAACTGCTGCAGTGTCAGCAGGCTGAGCGTCAGCCGTTCGCCCCAGGTCAAGATCACGTCGTAGTCGTCGCGCCGCCGGTAGACCTCGCGCGCAAGGCGCAACCACGCTGGCCCGGCGGAGTCATCGCCAACCAGGTGCTGATCCCACACGTGGTCGAACATGTCTTCGAACAGGAAGCCGCGCGGCGCCGAGTCGTCGCGCGGGTCGTGGGTGGCCGGTGAAGTGCCTGCTCCGGGTCGGAGCAGCGCTAGCGCCGTGCGCACGGCGCTCCTGATGCTGGGCGCCAGCACGCCGTGGCGTAGACGGATCGGCACGTCGGACGGCAGTCGATGAACATCGCCACTCCCTACATAGTAGCTCCCGCGCGCGGACCTTCCCGCCGGGCTGGCAGCGCAGCCACACGTGCTATTGTCGGAACTTGGTATCGCCAACAAAGACGTCGCTGTCGTCGATCCTGCGGGTGAGCTGTGCGGCCGCTGGTTTGGGTCTGGCGGTGCTTGCGGCGGCGTGCACCGGCGAGGTGACGCCGGTGGCGGCGGCGCAGGCCCTGCCCCGCCAGTTCGACGACGGGCCCGACGCGCCGCTGGTGCCCGCGCCCGAACTGACCACCTGGGCTCCCGGCATTCGCACCCCGATCCCGGCACGCCCCGACATCTGCGCCACCATCACCGCGGCCACCTTCGGTGACGGAGTGCGCGAGGCGTCGGCGGCGATCCAGGCGGCCGTGAACAGCTGTCCGCCCGGCGAGACGGTGCGGCTCTCGGCCGGCACTTTTCTGATGAACGACTTCGTCACCATCAACCGCGGCATCACCCTGCGTGGCGCCGGTCCCGCCGAAACCAAACTCGTCAAGACCAATGGCGCGCGCGCCGGCACCTACCTGGTCGATGACGCCGAGCCCCTCCTGATCGTCGGTCCGGCCCGCTGGCCCAAGCCCGATCCCGACACGTCCGTCGATCTCATCGCCGACGCCGCCGCCGGCACCACGTCGATCACGGTGAAGCGCGCCGCCGGCTTTGCCGCCGGTCAGTTCGTGCTGCTCGACCGCGACGACTTCAACGCCGGCGCGTGGCTGCCGCTGCCGACGCGTCTGGCGAGCGACGAGCGGGCGCGGATCTTTGCCTCGGACGAGGTCGTCTTCAACCGCCACGACCCGGCGGAGTGGAGCGACGGGAAGTTCCCCGACTCGCTCGGCTGGTTCTCGCGCGAGAGCCGGCCGGTGAACGAGATCAAGGAGATCGCGGCGGTGCGCGGTGACACGATCACGTTCACCACCCCGGTGCACATCGGCTACACCACGGCCAAGCGCGCGCAACTGACCCGCTACTACGCCGACAACGTGCACGTGCGCGGGGCCGGGATCGAAGATCTGCAGGTGTCGGGCGGCGGCAACGGCAACATCCGCTTCGAGGCGGCCGCCTACTCGTGGATGAAGAACATCGACGACACCTTCTGGTCGGGCGAGGGCGTGGCCATCAGCCACTCCTTCCGGGTCGAGATTCGGGATTCGACCATCCATCACTCGGCCTTCTCCGAGCCGGGCGGCGCCG
Organism: Acidobacteriota bacterium; assembly: GCA_040006875.1. Taxonomy (GTDB): domain Bacteria; phylum Acidobacteriota; class Vicinamibacteria; order Vicinamibacterales; family UBA2999; genus CADEFD01. Next base: position 6,276 of record JBDTWC010000074.1, read on the forward strand.
GCTACGCGATCAGTCTGGCCAGCGGATCGTCCGAGGTGCTGATCGAGAACAACGCCGTGCACGACGCCAACAAGGTGATGGTGGTGCGGTCGTGCGGCGCCGGCTCGGTCGTCGGCTACAACTACATGGACAACGGGATCGTGGCCTCGAACCTCGAGTGGATCGAGACCGGCCTGAACGGCAGCCACATGGCCGGCAGCCATCACATCCTGTTTGAAGGCAATCAGGCCTTCAACTACGACTCCGACAACACGCACGGCAACGCCATCGCGATGACCATCTTCCGCAACCATCTGGTGGGCCGGCGCAGCGGCTATGCGGGCACCGGCAACCAGCGCGCCGCCGGGCTGATGTTCGGGTCGTGGTGGCACGCGTTCATCGGCAACGTGCTCGGCGAGGACGGCCACGTCGATGGCTGGCGCTACGACGATCCGGGCGACGGCGCCACCCGGTCGCGCAACGACGCCTGGCAAGGCGGTTCGGTGATCTGGCGGCTCGGCTACGATCCCGGGCACTGGGATCAGATCGCGGACCCGAAAGTGCTGGCCACGGTACTGCGCGACGGCAACTTCGACTACGTCACGGGCAGCGTCCACTGGGATCGCAAGCCGCGCCCGCTGCCGGCATCGCTCTACCTCACGGCCAAACCGTCGTTCTTCGGCGACGAGCCGTGGCCCTGGGTCGATCCGACCGGCGAGCGGAAGCTCGGCGTGCTGCCGGCGCGGCGCCGCACCGGGGCCATCCCAGCCGCCCTGGCCGCTCTGAAGAAGTAAGCCGCTACGGAAACGCTTCGCGCTCGCCCGCCTTCGTCACCCGATGGCGCAGGCGCCGAATCAGCAGCCGGCCTTCGTAGGCGAGGCTGCGCCGCGTCACCACGATGCGGCTCGCCAGGGCGCCGCCGAACGACTGCATGAAGAGCAGCCGCGAAGCCGACGACACGCCGTCGAAGTCGAAGCGCAGCCCGCGCGCCATGGCGTCGGTGATCCCGAGCCAGACCAGCAGATCGACGGCACCGAGGGCCGCTTGGTCGAGGTTGCGGGTCGACAGGAAGTAGTAGTAGTCGCGCCCGTCCCACACAAAAAGCGCCGCGGCATGCAACCGGCCGGCGGCGTCACTGACGCCGAGCGCGCGCCCCTGCCCGTGGCCGGTCGCCGCGCGGGCCAGCCGCTCGACGCTGGCCAATTCTCCCGGTGAGACGACCTGACCGAGGTTGGCGCGGTACTGGCTTGCGAATGCCGCGGCGTCGAGGGGCGCCGGGTGCAGCGTCTCCTGCGCGCGCCGGATCAGGTTCCGGGTCTTGCGGTTCAACTGCGCCCACAGTTCCGCTTCGCTGGTGCCGGGATCGATCCGGAACGTGTGCTGGACGCGCGCGTCGAAGCCGCGGGCCTGCCACGCCAGCGCGGAGCCATGGTCCGGCGGTAGCACGAACTCGTAAACCGACGACTTCGGCAGGGCGCGAATCAGCGCCGACTCGATCTCGAAGTGCGCGCGGCGCGCGCTCTCGGCCTTATCGCTCTCGCTCTCGATGATCGGAAAGGCCAGGCGGGTGAGCGGCGGCAGCCCGCACCACGTGAAGCCGTCGCGCCGCTGCGTGGCATAGGGCAGCCAGCCGCGCACGCGGCCGCCGCGCTCGTCGGTCACCGCCTGCCACGCGCCCGGGCACGCCGCATCCAGCCACCAGCTCTCGTGGAAGATCACGCGCTCGGCCGGGCCGCCCGGATTCAGCGTGTGCGTTCCAGCCATGGCCGCAAGGCATTTCCCAGCCAGGGCGGGGTCAGCATCAGGAGCTCCGGATCGAGTTCGCCGAGCAGACGCAGGGTCGCGAAGTAGGTCAAGGCGGTGGCGGGAATGGCCACCATTGGCAGGGCGAGCAGGAGGAACCCGACCAGCGCCGCGGCCAGCGCTGCCGCCACGCAGCGGCCCAGGGTCCGGCCCAACGCGCGGTTCAGCACGCCGGCCGGCAGGATGTAGAGACCA
>JBDTWC010000075.1:0-8181 GCA_040006875.1 Acidobacteriota bacterium
GACGGATTCCATGCGCTCACGCCGCTGGCCGCGGCGCCGTAGGCCGCCAGGCGCGTGCGGGCCGAACCCGCGAAGGTTGCAAATTCGCCGCCGACGTAGAGCGTGGTGCCGGACACGGCCATCGTCATTACCACGCCGTCGGCGCCGCTTGCCCCGGCGGGGAGCAGCGCACCCGTGGCGGCAGCGAAGACCGCGAAATTGGTGCGGGCCTCGGGCAGGGCCGCGCCAGGGCCGCTACCGGCCTGCGTGAACTCGCCGCCCGCGTAGAGCGCGCCGCCAACGAGCGCCAAGGCCACGACGCGGCCGTTGACGCGCCCGTGCCAGCCGGCATCGAGACGGCCGTCGGACAGAAGGTGGGCCAGCTGTGCCTGCCGGTCCTGACCGACGAAGGTGAAGTTGCCGCCCACGAACCAGCCGCCGGCGCCATCGGCGACGACCGCATTGACGCTGCCGTGCACGCGCGCCGCGCGCAGCGCGCGCTGGCTCGTGAGCGGCGAGACCACCGCGAATCCGCCGGTGACGTTGTGACGCGAGGCGACCGCGTCGAAGCGCCCGCCCACGAACGCGATGTGACCCGCGCGCGCCACCGTGTGCACCGTGCCGCCGAAAGCCCAATTGAGCGCCGACACCGGCCGATGTTGTGCCGCTGCCGCGCTCGCCGTCATGAGCACCAGCGCGCTCACCGCCGCCGTCCACCATCCTTGCCGTTCGTACATAAGCGCCTCCTCCTGAAAGGGACGCCACCCGGCGGGGGAGGCACGAGCGCATCCGTAGGGCTTAGACCGGGCGGACGCGAAAGGGTTGAAGACGCCGCGCGGTGGCGGCGAGAGCGGCGTAACGGACGCCGGGCGCTACAACTCGCGCAGGGCCGCCGGAATCGGCAGGCGCGCGGCGCGAATGGCCGGGAACAGACCACCCACCAGGCCCATGAGCAGCGCGTAGGCCAAGCCCAGGCCGAGCAGTTGCGGCGTGACCTTGAACGCGAACGCCACCTGGCTGAAGGTCTGGAAGTTCATCGTCGAGGTCTGATAGCCGTTGAAGCCGACATAGGCGAGCAGGCCGCCGATGACGCCGCCGATCGCGGCCAGGGCCAGCGATTCCGCCAGCACCGACACGACCACGGAGCTGGCGTTGAAGCCGAGCGCGCGCAGCGTGGCGATCTCGCGCGAGCGCGTCGACACGGCGGTGTACATCGTCAGGATGGCGCCGAACACCGCGCCGATGCCCATCAGCGCCGCGATCCCGAACCCGACCGTCTGGATGAGCGCGCTCAAGGCGCGCGACTGCTGCGCGTAGTACTCGGTCTGCCGCCGCACCTGCACGTTGAGCTGCGGATTGGCCGTGAGCCAGTCGCGGAAGGTGTCGAACGAGGCCGACGACTCGAGCTTGGCCAGCGCCGCCTGATAGCTGTTGCCGCGCCGATAGGCGCCTTGCAGCACCCGCGCGTCGCACCAGATCTCGGTTTCCGACACGCCGCCCTTGGCTTCGAAGATGCCCACGACCGTCCAGGTGTTCTGACCAGACTTGAGCGTGTTGCCCAGGGTCAGACCCTCGAACTGCCCGCTGGCGCCGCGGCCCACCACGATCTCGTTCGTGCCGAAGGCCAGCATGCGACCGGCGACGAGCGTGGCGTCGTCGCGTACCAGCAGGGTCTGCGGGTCGATGCCGCGCATCGGCACGTTGGCCGCCGTCCTGGTGCTCTTTTTCGGCAGGTCGATGATCACGTAGAGCTCGCCCGACACAAGCGCCGTCTGGCCCTCGCGGCGCACGCCCGGCGCCTGGCGGATGAGATCGAGATCGGCGCCGCTCAGGCCGCTCGTCATCTCGCTGTCGGCGCCGCTGCGCATCACGAGCGCGCGTCCGGGCGAGCCCGACTCGCGCATGGCGGCCGTGAAGCCGGCGGCAATCGACAGCACCGACACGAGCACCACGACCACGCCGGCGATGCCGACGATGGCCACGCCCGACGAGCCGAGGCGGCGCGGAATGGTGCGCAGGTTGAGAAGCGTGACCGCAAGGGTCTGGCTGATCCAGGACAACATCGTCAGCTCCGGCGCAGGGCGTCAGTGATCTTGAGGTTCATGGCGGTGAGCGCCGGCAACACACCGGCCACGATCCCGAGCAGCAGAATCAGCACCGCGCCGGTGACGACGTCGCGCGACGGCAGTACGAAGATCGGCAGCATGCCGTTTGTGGGATCGCCGCGTTGCACGATGAGCCACGCCACGCCGAGGCCGGCGGCGCCGCCGAGGAGCGCAATCAGCACCGATTCCCCGAGCACGAGGCCGAGAATCGAGCCGTTGGGAAAGCCCAGGGTCTTGAGCACGCCGATCTCGTTGGTGCGCTCACGCACCGACTGCGCCATGGTGTTGGCCGCCACCAGCAGCATCGTGAACAGCACGGCCACGAGAATCGAGACCATGATCGCGCCGATGTCGCCGACCTGCTTGGCGAAGCCCTCGACAAAGCCTTTCTCGGTCGTGGTCTTGGTCTCGGCCGAGGAGTTGGCGAACATCTCGTCGAACTTCGCGCCCATGGCCTGCGCCTGGTTCGCATCGGCGATGCGTACCACGTACCAGCCAACCAGGCCGGCGCCGTTGCGCCGGTTCTCGTCGAGGTAGTCGTAGCGGAAGAAGAACTGCGTCTTGTCCACGCCCTCACCGGCGTCGTAGATGGCGGCCACGTTGAACTCCCACACCTGGCCCTGCTTGGGTTGCCAGATGGTGCCCTGAATGGGAATGCGGTCGCCGACCTTCCAGCCGAACCGGCGCGCCAGATCCACGCCGACGAGCACACCCTGCCGATCGGCCAGCCACGTCTTGAGCTGGTCGGGCGGCACCTTGAACTCCGGATAGAGCTTCAGGAAGGGCACCGGATCCACGGCGATCTGCGCGAAGAAGTTCGACGGGTCCTGGTAGACGCCGCCGAACCACGTCTCATGGCTGGCCAGGACCACGCCGTCGGTGGCGCGCAGGCGTTCCTGATAGCTCACCGGCAGCGGTTGGATGAGGCTGACCTTGTGAATCAGCACCAGACGATCCATGCCGGCGATGCTGACCCCGAAGCTGAAGGCGCCGCGGATGGTCATGAGCAGACCGAAGAGCAGGAACGCCACGAAGATCGACAGCAGCGTGAAGATGGTGCGCACCTTCTTCCGCCACAGGCTGCTCCAGAGCAGAGGCAGGTACTTCATGCCGCCTCTCCGAGGAGCAGGCCCTTCTCGAGGTGCAGGGTGCGCGTGGCCCGCTCAGCGGCCCGCGGGTCGTGGGTGACCATCACGATGGTCTTGCCGTGCTGCGTGTTCAGCGCGCCGAGCAAGTCGAGGATCTCGTCGCCCGACTTGCGATCGAGGTCGCCAGTCGGCTCGTCGCAGAGCAGCAGCGTCGGGTCGGTGACGATGGCGCGGGCGATGCCGACGCGCTGCTCCTGACCGCCCGACAACTGCTTGGGATAATGTTTGGCGCGGTCCGCCAGTCCCACCACCTTCAAGGCCAGCGCCACGCGCTTCTGCCGTTCGCTCTTCGACAGGCTGGTGAGCAGCAGCGGCAGGTCCACGTTGCGTTCGGCGGTGAGCACCGGCAACAGGTTGTAGAGCTGGAAGACGAAGCCGATGTGATGCGCCCGCCAGCGCGACAAGCTCCCGCCCGAGAGCGCCGCGATGTTGGTGCCGCCCACTTCGACCGTGCCGGACGACGGCGAGTCGAGGCCGCCGAGCAGGTTGAGCAGCGTCGTCTTGCCCGAACCCGAGGGGCCCATCAGGGCCACGAACTGGCCCTGCGGGATCTCGAGGTTCACGCCCTTCAACACGTCGATGCGTTCGTTGCCGCGGGTGAAGTACTTGTGCACGCCGCCAACGCGGACCAGGCTGCTCATGAGGGTCTCCTACTTGACGATGACGGCGGCGCCGTCGACGAGAGTGGCGGGCGGCGCGACCACGACGCGGTCGCCGCCGGCGAGCCCGGCCGTCACCTCCACGCGGTCGCCGTCGGTGCCGGCGGTCTGGATGGCGCGCCGCTCCACCGTGGTCTGGCGCACGATGAACACGACGCTGGAGGCCCCTTCGGTGCGCACCGCTGCCTTGGGCACGAGCGCCACGGCGCGCGCCGCCGCTGGCGCGCCGGCACTGGCCTCGCGCAGGAACGTGACCTTCACGCCCATGTCGGGCAGGATGCGCGGATCGAGCTGGTCGAAGCCGAGACGCACGAGCACGGTCGCCTTCTGACGATCCGCCGTCGGCACCATGGTGATGACCTTGGCGGGAATCTGCCAGTCGGGATAGGCGTCGAGCACCGCCGTCACCGGCTGCCCCGAGGTGACGCGGTTGATGTAGCTCTCGTTGACGTCCACTTCCACTTCAAGCGAGTGCATGTCGACGATGGTGCAGATGCCGGTGCGCGTGAAGCCGCCGCCGGCCGACACCGGCGACACCATCTCGCCGGGCTGTGCGTCCTTCGAGATGGCCACGCCGCTGAAGGGCGCCCGAATCACGGTGTCGTCGAGCGCCGTCTGCTGCACCGCCACCTGGCGTTCGGCCACGAGCACCTGTTCGCGCAGCGACGCGATCCGGGCGACGAGCGCGTTCACTTCGGCCCCAGCCTGATCGAGATCGGCGGCTGTGACCAGGCCGTCACTGGCGAGGCGCGTTTGCCGGGCCAGCACGCGGCGCGCCTCGTCGAGCCGGGCTTCCTGTTCGGGCACTGCCTGGCGCGTGGCCTGCCACTGCGCGCGCGCCAGTTCGAGCGTCGCGCGCACGGTGGAGTCGTCGAGCCGGGCCAGCACTTGGCCTTCGTGCACGGCCATCCCCTCCTCGACATTGACCTCGACCACCCGGCCGGTGACCTTCGACGACACCGTGGCGCGCCGCCGGGCCGTGACGTAGCCCGATGCGTTGAGCACCGCCGCCTGCGCCCCCACTGCCCGTTCACCCACGGTGACGACCTCGACCTCGAGGGGCCGCTCGCGGGTCAGCCAGGCCCGCGCGCCCGCGCCCACGGCCGCCAGAAGCGCCAGCAGCACTACCCATTTCACCCACCGCCGGCCTTCGGGCCGGAGCGGCGCGCGGTCGATGCGCAGGGCGGACAGGTCGTCGACGGGCTCGGTCACAGTGACTCCATGAAACGACGAGACGATACCGCGAACAAAAGACGAAAATCAAACCACGCGTGGCGCCGTCGTTCGCCTACGCACTCGGCCGGTTCAGACGTCGGCCACCCGCGTCAGGGTCGCGGTGACGCATCGAACGGCCGAACATCCTCGCCGGACGGCCCCGCCGCACGACCGCGCGGCTGACACCAGCTGCTCGACTACCGGTCGTGGGTCGAGCCCCGCCCCGCGCCCAGGCCGGCCATCCGGCCCGTGGACCAGGCCCAGTTGAAGTTGTGGCCGCCGATCGGCCCGAACGCGTCGAGCAGCTCGCCGCACAGGTGCAGCCCAGGGGCGCGCTTGCTCTCGAGCGTGGCCCGCTGCACCTCGTCGAGGGCCACACCGCCGCCCGTCACCTCCGCCGTGCGATACCCTTCATCGCCCGTCCACGGCAGAACGTAGGCGGTGAGACGCTCGAGCAGCCGCTCGCGTTCCTCGCGCCGCAGCTGCACGCAGGGGCGGGCCGGTGGAATGCCGCTCTCGTGCACCAGCGCTTCGGCCAATCGCTGCGGCAGCTGCGCCGACAGCGCCGTGGCGACCAGCCCCCGGGCCGACCCGAGATACGAGGTCCAGGTTGCGCGATCGAGCGGCGTCCAGGCCACGCGCACGGCGGCGCGTTCGGCGCCCGGCCACTGACTGCGCGTTGCCACGTGCGACACGTCGAGCACGGCCGGACCGCTGTAGCCGCGGTGCGTGAACAGAAAGCCGCCGCGCGAGGTCGCCCGTTCGCGCGCCGACCCGGCGTCAATCGACACCTCGAGCGACACGCCGGCCAAGCCGGTATGCACGACTGGATGCGCGGTGAGCGGCGTGAGCGCCGCGTAGGTGGGATGCACGGTGTGTCCGAGGCGTCGCGCCAGGGTCAGACCGAAGCCGTCGCTGCCGGTCGCTGGCACCGACAGTCCACCCGTGGCCAGCACGACGCGGTCGGCTACGACGGGCCCGCCTGGCGTGTCGAGCGTCCACGCGCCAGCCGCGGCGCGCACCTCCGACACCGTTGTTTGGAAGCGGAACTCCACGCCCCGCGCAGTGGCGACCGCGACCAGACCGTCGCGGACGTCGCGGGCACGATTCGAGGCGGGAAAGAGCTTGCCGCTCTCGTCCTCGAGCGCCAGCGGCACGGCGGCGTCCTGTTGGAAGAACCGGCGCTGATCGCGCAACGGCCAGCCGTTGAGGAGCGCCCGCACCAGCGTGCGCGGCGAGTCGCTCACGAACCGTTCCGGCGCCGCCACCGAGGGCAGCACGTTGCAGCGGCCGCCGCCGCTGATCAGGATCTTGCGGCCGCCGTCGGCCGTGCTCTCGAGCAGCGTGACCCGGGCGCCGGCCTCGCGCGCGCCAATTGCCGCCATCAGACCGGCCGCGCCCGCGCCCACGACCACGACGTGCGGGATCACGGGCTCCAGGCCGCCGCCAGCCTCGTATTCGCGCGAATCACGGCACTCATCGTATCGTGGACGGTCATGAGCATCGCGCGCACCCTTCTCCTCAGGGCCTCCGACAGCCGCTGGCTGCGCGAGAACGGCACCAAGATCTGGTTTGTCCGGCGCGCGGTGTCGGTCTTCATGCCGGGCGAAACAGCGGCCGACATGCTGACCGCCGCGGAGGCACAGGCGGCGCTGGGCGTGGGTGCGGTCTTCACCCGCCTGGGTGAGAACGTCGCCGACATGGCCGAGGCCAAGGGCGTGACCGATCACTATCTGGACGTGATCGCCGAGGTGCAGCGTCGCGGCCTGTCCTGCGAGCCGTCGGTGAAGCCCACGCAGCTGGGCCTCGATGTCGATCCCACGGCGGCGTTTGCCAACGCGCTGTCCATCGCCCGGCGGGCGCACGCCGCCGGCAACTACTTCTGGGTCGACATGGAGCAGTCGTCGTATGTCGACGCCACGCTCGACTTCGTGCTGCGCCTGCGTCAGGAAGTGCCGCACGTCGGCGTGGCGCTGCAGGCCTATCTGCATCGCACCACCGCTGATGCCGAGCGGATGATCGCCGCTGGCGTGGGCATCCGCCTCGTGAAGGGCGCCTACAGCGAGCCAGCCACGGTGGCCATGCCGGTGAAAGCCGACGTCGACGCGAACTACCTGCGCGTGGCCAAGGTGATGCTGGCGCCGGCGGCGCGCGCCACCGGCTCGCGCGCCGTGTTCGGCACCCACGACACGGCGGTCATCAAGGCGATCGAGGCGCACGGCGACAGCCTGGGCCTGGCGCCGACCGACTACGAGATCCACATGCTCTACGGCATCCAGCGCGGTGAGCAGCGGCGCCTGGCCAGAGATCGGAAGAACGTGCGCGTGCTCATCGCCTACGGCGCCTACTGGTTCCCCTGGTACATGCGGCGCCTGGCCGAGCGGCCGGCCAACGTGTGGTTCGTGGCGAAGAGCGTCTTCGGCTAGCGCGCTACTCGCGCCAATGGGCGGGAATCTGCGGCGCCGCCCGCACCGCCGCCCGCTTGGCGCGATCGGTTACCGACGCGGCCATCAACGCCATCGTGACCTGGTGATCGGGGCGGCTCACGACCGCCACGCTGTCGCCGGCAGTGATGACGCCTGCCGTGATGATCCGAAAGTACGCGCCGGGCCGATGGGCCGCCTGGAAGCGCTTGAGGAAGGTGTTGTCGTCGACGCGGATCCCGAGCTTGTAGCAGGGTAGGCGCGGCTGCGCCACTTCCAGCAGCGTCGTGCCGACGCGCCAGCGATCGCCGGCCCGCGCGCTGCTCAAGTCGATTCCCTCCGTGGTGAGGTTCTCGCCGAACAGGCCGGGATAGACGGCGAACGTCTCGCGCTCGGCCCAGTAGGCGTAGTCCTCGACCGCGTAGGCGTAGACGGCCTTGTCGGGGCCGCCGTGCACGGTCCGATCGGCCTGATCGTCGCCCACGAGGTTCACGCCGCGCACCGCCACGGGGCCAGCGACGGGCTGCTTCCAGATGCCGGTACGCACGATCTCGCCGCGCCACGCCACGTCGCGGATGGCGCCCACGTTGACCGATCGAAGGACGACCGAACCGGGGTGACTCGTCATCCTCTAGATATAGCGCGAAGCGCG
>JBDTWC010000076.1:0-8179 GCA_040006875.1 Acidobacteriota bacterium
CGATGTTGTCGACGACGTCCTGCCGGGACATGCCGATGCCGTTGTCGGACACCGTAATCGTGCGCGCCGACGCGTCGTAGTCGACGCGGATGCGAGGCTCGGGGTCGCCTTCGAAGAGCGCGCCGTCGGTCATCGCCTCGAACCGCAACTTGTCGGCGGCGTCTGACGCGTTCGAGATGAGCTCGCGCAGGAAGATCTCCTTGTTCCCGTACAAGGAATGAATCATCAGGTGCAGGAGCTGAGAGACTTCGGCCTGGAAGCCCAGGGTTTCTTTGGTTGACGTGCCTGCCATCGGTGTCTGCTCCACGGGGTGACCGGAGAACGCGTCGTCGCGTCATCGTATCGCACCAGGTTGGAACCACTGGTCCTACGTCGTCTCGTCCACCCCTCGAACCCTGGCGTCCACATCGAAGCAGGCCGAGCAGACGCGGCCCAGCGCGCGGAAGCCAGTGATCTCGACGTCCGGGGAGAGATACCCGTCGCGCACCGGCTCCTCCTTCAGCAGGTCGGTGCTCAGGTACTTCTTGTTGCTGTCGCAGAAGATCGTCACGACCACCGCGTCTGGCCCCAGTTCGTTCTGCACCTTCAACGCGCCGATGAAGTTGGCCCCCGACGAGATGCCCACGGCCAGCCCCCGGTGCGCCAGAGCCTGCGCCATCAGGATCGCGTCGCCGTCATGGGCGCTCACGACCGGGTCGAGTTCCCCGAGCTTCACGATGGCTGGAATGAACTCGTCGGACACCCCCTGGATGCGGTGGCGGCCCACCTTGTGCCCGGTCGAGAGCGTGGGCGACTCTGCGGGCTCGAGTGGATGCACCCGCGTGGACGCCTTGCGAGCCTTCAGGCAGTCGCCAACGCCCATCACCGTGCCACCTGTGCCTACGCCCGCGACGAAGGCGTCGGGTTCGAGCCCGGCTTGTGCGAGCTGCGACAGGATTTCGGGGCCAGTGGTCGCGCGATGCGCGTCGACGTTGGCCGGGTTGGAGAACTGACACGGCAGGAACACTTCAGGGTCCTGTGCGGCCAGTTCCTCCGAAAGCCGGATGCTGCCCAGGAAGCCGCCCTGCGCGGCGCTCACCGGCACGATCGACGCGCCGAAGCTGGCGATGATCGACATGCGTTCCGCGCTCATCCAGTCGGGCATGAAGATCGTCACCGGATGGCCCAGGGCACGGCCCACCGCGGCAAACGAGATGCCGGTGTTGCCGCTGGTGGCCTCGGCGATGCGCGCGCCCGGCCGGATGCGGCCGTCCCGGTAGGCCCCCTCGATGATGAACAGCGCCATCCGGTCCTTGATGCTGCCGGTGAAGTTCAGCGACTCCTGTTTGGCGTAGATGACCCGCGGTTCGCCGCGGTACAGCACATCGACGGCGATGAGCGGGGTGTTGCCGATGAGCCGATGCAGGCCGGCGAAGCGCGCGGCGAGTCCCGGCGAGGCGGATGACGAGGACCGGGTCATGGCTGCTGAAGGCCGAGCAGGTGGACCTTGCCGGTCTGGAACGCCGCGATGTTCCGGATGGGGATGCCCGTGTCCTGCCGCTCCGCCACGTGCTCAGGCGCGATCCGGATGGCGTTGTGTGACACGAACAGGGACTTGCCGTAGCCGCCGTGGAGCACCAGGCTCATGCTCGCCTCACTTCCTGTCCAATCTTACTGGCAGGTAGGAGTGCCGCACTTTGCGACGCGCAGTGCCCGGGCTGTGCCATCCCATGACTCACGACGGGCGCTGGGGTTCGGATTGCGGTGATGAACACAACGCTCGAAGCTGCGGCGGATCGAGCGGCGCCGGCACGCCGCCGCCACTCCAGACCCACCAGCAAGCCTGAGCGCCGGATTGTCTTCCACAAATATGGAAAAGGCCACCGTTTCCGGTGGCCTCGATGGCGCCCTAAGTTGTTGATTCTTAAGGTGGTGCGGAAGGGGGGACTCGAACCCCCACGGTATTGCTACCGCCAGCCCCTCAAGCTGGTGCGTCTGCCAATTCCGCCACTTCCGCGCAGAGAGGGATTTGCGTGGCGACCGCAAGCAGCCGTCATGCGCAGTCGAATTCTATCAGACCCTAGGGCTTCTTCTCGGGCGTCGGCGGCGCGGGCGCGGTGCTCGCTGCGGGCGGCGTCGCCGGAGTCGTGGCGGCGGGCGTCGTCGGGGCCGGCGTGGCCGGGATGTCGGTAGCTTCCGCAGGCAGCGTCACCGGCGGTGGGCCGTCCACGCCGCCGACGACCGAACTCGAGCCGCGCGCTCCCCATACGGCGAGAAGCAGGCCGAGGCCCATGAACGCAACCGCCAGGCCGGCGGTGATCTTGGTGAGCACGGTGGCGCCGGCGCGCGCGCCGAACACGGCCTGGCTCGAGCCGCCGCCGAAGGCGTTGGCGATGTCGCCGCCCTTGCCCTGCTGGAGGAGGATGACGATCATCAGCACCAGGCAGGAGACGACGTAAAGCGTGACGAACAGGTAATAGAACATCGGTCTGCTCTCGGCCCCGCAGGCGGACCGCAAACGATGATTATAGACTCAGCGGCGGGGTCGGAGCCAACAATTAGGCGGGAGCCCCGGCCGCGGCGGCGGCGGCCACGATCTTCCCGAAATCGGCCACGTCGAGGCTGGCGCCTCCCACCAGGGCCCCGTCTACGTCAGGCAGGGCGAGCAGCGCGGCGATGTTGCCCGGCTTCACGCTGCCGCCGTAGATGACCCGGCAGCGCTCGGCCGCGGGCGCTCCGAACCACGAGCGCAGCCGCAGGCGGATGTGCGCGTGCGCTTCACCGGCCTGTTCTGGGGTGGCGTTTCGACCCGTGCCGATCGCCCACACCGGCTCGTAGGCCACGACCAGCGCCGCCACCTGATCCCCCGACACGCCGTCGAGGCCGCGTTGCAGCTGCTGGTCGATCACGGCCAGTGTCTGGTTGGCGTCACGCTGCCCGAGCGATTCGCCCACGCACGCAATCGGCACCAGACCCGCGGTGAGAGCCGCGCGCAGCTTGAGATTCACCGCCTGATCGGTGTCGCCGAAGAGCGTGCGGCGTTCCGAGTGGCCCACGATTACGTACTCCGCCCCGGCTTCGCGCACCATGCCGGCGCTGACTTCGCCGGTGAAGGCGCCCTCGCGTTCCCAGTAGCAGTTCTGACCGGCCGCGGCGATGTTGCTGTTGCGGGCCGCTTCCGCCACGGCGTGCAGAGCGGTGGCCGGCGGCGCCACCACGATGTCCACGTCGCGCATGTCCTTCACGAGCGAACGCAATTCCTTCACGTGCACGACCGCTTCGTGCACGGTCTTGAACATCTTCCAATTGCCCGCGATGAATGGCTGCCTCATGGCGATCCTGATCGGGACTCGGGTCCCCGGTTTCGGGGCTCGGCGAGCCTGGCAATACGCTACGTCTTGTCGGGGAGGGCGGCAACCCCCGGCAGTACCGACCCGCCGAGGAACTCAAGCGACGCGCCGCCGCCCGTGGAGATGTGCGTGATCCGGTCGGCCACCCCGGCCGCGTGCACCGCCGCCACCGAATCGCCCCCGCCGATGATGGTCGTGCCTTTCACGTCGGCCACGGCGTGCGCGATGGCCATCGTGCCGGCGGCAAACGGCGCCATCTCGAACACGCCCATCGGGCCGTTCCACACCACCGTCTTCGCGGTCGCGATGATCGCCGAGAAGAGCGCCACCGTTTCTGGGCCGATGTCGAGGCCCATGCGATTGCCGATCTGGTGGTCCGACACCTGCAGCACGGCGGTAGCCGCGCCGGCGTCGAACTTGTCGGCCACCACGTGATCGACGGGCAGCGTCAGCTCCACTCCGCGCGTCTTGGCGTGTTCGATGATCTGCAGCGCGGCCCCGAGCTTGTCGTCTTCAACCAGCGAGCTTCCGACCGGCAGACCCAGCGCCTTGAAAAAGGTGTAGGCCATGGCGCCGCCGATGAGCAGATGATCGACTTTGCCAAGGAAGTTCTCGATCACCCCGATCTTGTCCGATACCTTGGCGCCGCCGAGGATGGCCACAAACGGCCGTTCGGGCTGGCCCAGTGCCATGCTCAGGTAGGACAGCTCCTTCTCCATCAGCAGGCCGGCGCCGGCGGCCGCAAACGGGCCCACCATGCCGTCAACCGAGGCGTGCGCGCGATGCGCCGCGCCGAACGCGTCGTTCACATAGACGTCAGCCAGAGTGGCGAGCGCGGTCGAGAACTCCGGGTCGTTGGTCTCTTCCCCGGCGTGGAAGCGCAGGTTCTCGAGCAACACCACGCGCGAACCGCCGGGTCGTTCCGAGGTGGCGATGGCCTGACGGGCCAGTTCGCCGATGCAGTCCTCGGCAAAGACCACCTCGAGGCCGAGCAGCGCAGAGAGATGCGCGGCGACCGGCTTCAGGCTGAACTGCGCGGCGAACTTGCCCTTCGGCCGGCCCAGATGCGAGGCCAGGATGACGGTGGAGTCGTGACTGAGCGCGAAGCGAATCGACGGGAGTGCCGCCGTGATGCGCGTGTCGTCGGTGATCACACCGTTCTTCATGGGCACGTTGAAGTCCACGCGCATGAAGACGCGCCGATCGTCGAGCGGCAGATCGCGAATCGAATACTTGGTCATGGGCGGGAGACCTAGAGCGCAGCCGCGATCTTCTTGAGCAGATCGACGCAGCGGTTTGCGTAGCCCCACTCGTTGTCGTACCAGGCCATGACCTTCACGAAGTCGCCGTCCATCACCTTGGAATAGGCGCTGTCGACGATCGACGAGTGCGGGTTGCCGCGGAAGTCGATCGACACGAGCGGCGCGTCCTCGACCTGCAGGATGCCCTTCATCGGCCCAGCCGCGGCGGCCCGGAACGCGTTGTTGATGTCGTCGGCGGTGACCGTCTTCTCAAACAGCGCCACCAGGTCGACAACCGAGACGTTGGGCGTGGGCACGCGCATCGAGATGCCGTCGAGCTTGCCCTTGAGCGCCGGCAACACCTCGCCTACGGCCGACGCGGCCCCGGTGGTGGTCGGGATGATCGACAGCGCGGCGGCGCGGGCCCGGCGCAGGTCCTTGTGCGGCAGGTCGAGCAGATTCTGGTCGTTGGTGTAGGCGTGCACCGTGGTCATCCAGCCTCGCTTCAGGCCGAACGCCTCGTGCAGCACCTTGGCCACCGGAGCCAGGCAGTTGGTGGTGCACGACGCGTTCGAGATGATGTGATGCGCGGCCGGGTCGTAGTTCTCGTCGTTCACGCCCATCACCAGCGTGACGTCGGGCTTCTTGGCCGGCGCGGTCACGATCACTTTCTTCGCGCCCGCGCCCAGATGCTTGGCGGCGCCGTCGCGATCGGTGAACTTGCCGGTGCACTCGAACACGACATCCACGCCCAGATCGCGCCACGGCAGCGTGGCCGGGTCCTTCGAGGACAGGACGGCGAACTCATCGCCGTCGACGACGATGCTGTCGGCCTTGCCCTGGATCGACGCGGTCAGGTTGCCCAGCACCGAGTCGTACTTCAGCAGGTGGGCCAGGGTCTTGGCATCGGTAAGATCGTTGACCGCCACGATGTCGATGCCGTCATCGGCGAGCGCCGCCCGCATGATGTTGCGCCCGATTCGTCCGAACCCATTGATGCCAACTCTCACCGCCATGTCCAGCCTCCATGCACCGGGTTGCGTGCCGCTCTTCAGGCCGCCATGCAAACGTATGATTGCATAGCCGAGCCTCATGACCGGGTCAATCCGGACGCGGTATACTAACGCAATCCTAAGTTGCGTAAATCGAACGAGTTACGCGCACATATGTACGCCCTGTACAGTGCTCTCATCGTCCTCTTCGCGGTGATCGTGTCGCCGTGGCTGGCTTATCAGGCCGTGCGCTACCACAAGTACGTCGGCAGCCTGGCCCAACGGCTCGGCTACCTGCCGGTGTCCTTCAACATCGACGGCGACGAGTCGATCTGGATTCACGCCGTGTCGGTCGGAGAACTGCTCACCGCCCGGCCGCTCATCGCGGCCCTGCGCCTGCGCCATCCGGCGCTGCGCGTGTTCCTCTCCACCACCACGATGTCGGCGCAGCAACTGGCTCGGCGCGGCGGTCTCGACGTGGACGCGGTGTTCTACTTCCCGTTCGACCTCGGGTTCGTGGTCCGGCGCACGCTCGACCTGGTGCGGCCCCGCCTCTTCCTGATGATGGAAACCGAGATCTGGCCCAACCTGCTGCGCGAGTGCCGCCGCCGCGGCGTCAAGACGGCGGTCGTGAATGGCCGGCTGTCGGCGCGCTCGTTTCCGCGCTACCGGCGGGTGCGCGGCTTCTTCCGTCACGTGCTGGCCGACATCGATCGTTTCTGCGTGCAGTCGGAGGAGTCGGCGCGCCGCTTCGTGGAGATCGGCGCCGAGCCCGATCGCATCACCGTCACCGGCAGCCTGAAGTTCGACTCGCTCGATCCGCCGGCCGGCAGTTCCCAGGCGCGCGCGAAGGAGCGCGTGCTGCGCTATTTCCGCTTCGCCCCGACCCGTCCGGTGTGGGTCGCCGGCAGCACCATGAAGGGCGAGGAGGCGATCGTGCTGCGCGTCTTCCGCCGCTTGAAGGCCACGCTGCCCGCAGCGGTGCTGGTGCTTGCGCCGCGTCATCCCGAGCGCTTCGACGAAGTGCTGCTGCTGGCCAAGGAAGAGGGCTTCCGCGCCGAACGCCGCAACGACCTGCCGATCGACAGCGAGCCGCGGGCCGACGTGGTCGTGCTCGACACCATCGGTGAGCTGGCTACGGTGTATCAGGTGGGGACGGTGGTGTTCGTGGGCGGCAGCCTGGTGCCCACTGGCGGTCACAACATCCTCGAGCCGGGCGTCTACGGCAAGCCGGTGGTGTTCGGTCCCTACATGCAGAACTTCGCCGAGATCGCCGCCGCGTTCGTGGCCAACGACGCCGGCGTGCGGGTGGCGTCGGAAGGCGCCCTCGAGGAGCAGGTGGTGGCGCTCATGACCGATCCGGTGCGCCGGGCCCGGCTCGGCGCGGCCGCGCGCGCGCTGGTTGAAGCCAATCGCGGCGCCAAGGAGAAGACCCTGGCGGTGCTCGACGGGCTCCTGCCGACGGCGGCAGCGTATCCGTCGAATGTGCGGCCGTTTCGCGCCCGCTAAGAACCGCACAAGGCCCTGAGATCCACGTGCTGCACACCCTGTATGGACGGCTGGCGCTGGCCCGGCGCGCATGGTACGAGCGTCCAGGCGCGAGCCAACGGCTGTCGCGGCCGGTGGTGAGCGTTGGCAACTTGAGTGTCGGCGGCACCGGCAAGACGCCGTGCGTGGCGGCGCTGGCGGCGTGGCTGGTCGCGGAAGGCGAGCGCCCGGCAATTCTCTCGCGCGGCTACGCCCGGCCGGTGCCGGCGCGCGGCGTCACCGTCGTCTCCGACGGCACGCGCGTGCTGGTGGATGCGCGTCACGCCGGCGACGAGCCGCTCATGCTGGCGCAGGCGGTGCCCGGCGCAGTGGTGGTGGTGGGCGCAGACCGCTACGAGGCGGGCCTCGTCGCCGAGCAGTCGCTCGGGGCCACCGTGCACGTGCTCGACGACGGCTTTCAGCACGTGCAGTTGGCGCGCGACCTCGACATCGTGGTGACGCCCGCCGGAGAACTGGCGCGCGAGCACGTGTTGCCCAAGGGCCGCTTCCGCGAGCCCCTCGGAGCCCTCACGCGCGCAGCGCTGCTCGTGGTGGTGGGCGCCAGCGATGCCGAGGCCGAAGCCGAAGCGCGCGCGGCGGGCGTGCCGCTTGGCGTCGGCGCCACGCGCCGGCTCGGCGCGCCCGTGACGGTGCAGGGCGGCGTGCCCGAGGCGGGCGCCACCGTGGTGGCGATGGCGGGCATCGGTCAGCCCGGCCAGTTCGTGGACGGCCTGCGCGCGGCGGGCTGGCCGGTCGCCGACGCCTGTCTGTTCGGTGACCACCATTGGTACTCCCGCGCCGATCTCGCCCAGGTAGCGCGTCGGGTCGCGACGGCCGGCGCCTGGGGCGTGCTCACGACCGACAAGGACGCCGTGCGGCTCGACCTGACCGGGGTGTTGGCGTTCCGGGTGGCGCGCGTGCCGCTCACGCTCGACCTGCCCCGGTGGGACGTCGTGACCGGCGTGGTGCGGCAGGCAATGCGAGGGCGCGCGTGAAGGCGCTGCGTCAACGCCTCGAGCTGGCTGCTGTGCGCACGATCGCGGCGCTCGTCGGGATGGCGGCGCACGCCGTCGTCCGCGGCCTGGGTACC
>JBDTWC010000077.1:0-8143 GCA_040006875.1 Acidobacteriota bacterium
CGTGCATGTCCACGAAGCCGGGCATCACGAACATGCCCTTGCCGTCGATCTCGAAATCGGCGTCGCGCGGCTCGCGGTTGGCCGGCTGCGGCAGGCCGGGCCAGCCGCCCTGGCGCACCTGCGTGATCTTGTTGCCTTCGATCACGATGTCCATCGGGCTGAGCGGCGGTCCGCCGGTGCCGTCGATCAAGGTGACGCTGCGGATGACCATCTTCTTGAACGGGCCCTGGCCTTCACCGGCCTTGCGGGCGGGCGCGGGCGTGTCGCCGGCGCGCCCGGCGCGGCCCTGCGTCTGGGCGGGTGCGGCCGGAGCCGCCGGGGTCTGGGGACGCGCCTGGGCGAACGGCGTGTCGATGTAGCTGGCCGTCAGGGCCAGAGTGGCCAACGCGGCGGTGGCATAGAGTGGCGCGGTTCTCGTCATGCAATTCCTCGTGATGATGCGGACAACAGTCAACTCTACCGCTAAATTCGTGGCCGCACGCTAGGGGGCCTGAAGCGCCTTACGAATAGCCGCCACGGCCAGATTGGCCCGAATCTCGACCAGCTTCTTGCCGTTGGCCACGGTGGTTGCAAGCGGCAGCAGAGACTGGCCGTTGATCGAGGCCTTGCCCGCGCCCCGCCGCTCCTCGAAGCGGATCTTGGCGGGATCGACGGTGGCGATGATCGCGTTCACGCTGTAGTCGTCGTGGATCCCTTCGTCGAGCGTCTTGGGCACCCCAAGCGAGGTCCAGGCGCCGTCGGCCGCTTCCCAGCTTGCGTAGTACTCGGGGATGAAGTGGATGGTCGTGCGGCTGCCCGACCAGGCCGTGCTCAGCTTCCTGGCCACCGCCTCGAGCCCGCGCTGGTTGCCGCCGCTGTCGCCGATGAGCACCACGTGCGCGAAGCCGTTGGCCTTGAGGCTCTCGGCCTCGTCAGCGACCAGCGCCTCGTAGGTCTCCGGACGAAGTTGCAGCGTGCCCGGCGTGGCCGACGTGCCGCCCGGCTCGAAGGGGATCAGCGGCGCCACGAGCGCGTTCCCCAGGCTGCGCGCGATCGCCTCGGCCGTGGCGCGCAGCACGAAGACGTGCTTGCCGGTGGGAACGTAGGGGCCGTTCTGCTCGGTGCTGCCCGCGGCGATGATCGCGGTCGTCCTGCCGGCCTGCATCGCGTCGCGCACTTCCATCCAGGTGAGCTCTTCGATCCACACGCTGTCGTGCGCCGGAATGGGCCGCGGCGTCGTGAGGTCGAAGGCCCGCCGCGGCGGACGGATCCCTTGCGCGGCCGGTGCGGGCGGGGAGGGCGGCGTCTGCGCGGCCACGGGTGCACCCAACACCAGGGCCACGTACAGCCCCATCGGCACGACACGATTGGTCATCTCATACTCCTCTGGCAAAACACCCGGGCGACGTCGCGACCGCTACTTGCTCAGCACGAACTGATGCAGCACGAGCAAGTCCAGGCCCGAGCCGTAGAAGACGCGCACGGCGTCGCGCGGACTGCACACGATCGGCTCGTGGAAGCCGTTGAACGACGTGTTCACGAGCATCGGCAGACCGGTATCCTCACCCACTGCCTGCAGGAGCCGCTTGAAGCGCGGCAAGCCGTCGTCGGCCACGGTCTGCACGCGCAGCGACGCGTTCGGGCTGGGCAGGATGTGGCGGAAGCGCTCCGGATCGCGCGGCGTGAAATCGCACTCCATGAAACGGGCGTGAGCGGGGCCATCGAAGTGCTCGGCCACGGCGGCCTCGGTGCCGCTCAACGAATAGCCCCGCCACGGCTCGCGCTGCTTGAGGAAGCGATTGAGGTTCTCGAGCACGTAGGGCATCGACGGATTGGCCAGGATGCAGCGCGCGCCCAGGGCGCGCGGCCCCCATTCCATGCCGCCGTCGAACCAGGCCACGAGGTGTCCGGCACGCAGCGCCTTCACCGCGGCGGCCACGGCTCCCTCCTCCGACTCCCACGAGTACTGGAGCTTGCAGTTGTCGAGCACCGCCTTGACCTCTTCGGCCGAATAGGCGGGACCGAGAAAGGGCGAGGCCAGCGCCGGCGGCTGCGCCACGCCGCTGAGCACCGCACCCACGGCCAGGCCGCTGTTGCCCGGATCGATCGGCACGAACACTTCGGTGCAGAGGCCGGCGCGGCGCACGCGCGTGTTCATGAACGAGTGATGGAAGAAGCTGCCGCCCAGACACAAGCGCTCGGTGCCGAGGCGTTGGGCCACTCGCGTCAGCAGTTCGATCAGCAGGTCGCCGAGACGCGCCTGAGCGGCCGCGGCCAGCCGCGCTCGCGGCAGCATGCTGTCGTGCACGCCGGCACCGCCCACCCCGGCGGTCAGCTTCTGCTCGAGCGCCACATCGACCACGAGTGCGCCGTCGCGCCAGCCGAAGAGCGCGTCCACGGCCACGTCGCGAGCACTGGGCTGCAAACGAGCCAGCGCCTCGAGGAGCCGATCGGCCGGCCCGGCGCCGAAGCCGAGGGCGGCGGCCACGCGGGCGTAGACGGCCACGAAGTCGAGGCCCTCGCTGGGCCATTCCACGCGGGTCACTGCGGCGCCGTTGCCTGACCACACCGTGAAACCGGGCGCGTCATCGTCGCAGACCACGATCGTCGCCGCGGCAAACGGCGAACTCAGATAGGCCGTGCAGGCATGCGCGAAGTGATGATCGAGCGACGCGACCGGGCCACCGCTCGGTTGCGCGCCATCGGCATCGACCGCGACGTAGCCGCCGACGTCGGTCCGGCTCTTGCCGCGGCGCTGCAGGAGCAGGTCGAGGGCGGCGGTGGGCAGTCGGTCGGCCCCGCCCGCGCCACGCACGCGCGAGACCCGCTCCTCGGCACACACGCCAACCAGCCGCGCGCCGTCGGCGATGGCGGCGGCACCGTCGCGCACACCGCCCTTCAGTCCGGCCAGGATCATCGCCGCACCCCGGGGGAGGAATCCGGCCACATCTCGACGCGTTCTGCGCTCACGATTGCTGGTCTAGTCACGGCGCGCCCATTGTACCGGACGGCCGTTCACGCCTCAGCGCGGCCCCGGCAGCAGGTCGGCCTGGTGCTGCAGGAGCAGCGCGGCGGACCCGGCGTGGCCGACCTGGGCGAAGGTGGCACCGGCCTCCTCCACGACGCGCAGGATGCCGAGCAGCACCTCGTGCCGGCACACCCGGAAGACCTCGACGTTCGTGGTTTGGAACCAGCACAGCACCTCGATGTCGATCGACGAGGGGCCAAGATTCGAGAGCCGGGCCACCGCAGCATCGGGCCACAACAACGGTTGCGCCCGCAACACGCCCTCGATGTCGCCGACGACCTGGCGGACCTGCGCTTCGCTGGCGTCGTAGGAGAGCATCACGAGAGTCGACAGGCGCATGCGGTCACGCGCCGCGTACGACTCGATCCGCATGTCGGCGAGGCGGCCATTGGGAATCGTGACCACGGTGCGGTCCGGCGTACGGATACGCGTCGACCGCAAGCCGATCTGCTCGACCTGGCCGACCAGATCCTCTACCTTGATCACATCGCCGACCCGGCACGGCTGGTCGGTGGCGAGCGCGATCGATCCGAACAGGTGTTCGACCGTCTTCTGCGCGCCGAAGGCGAAGGCGATGCCGCCGATGCCGAGTCCGGCCACGACCGTGGTCACCGGGTAGCCGAACGTGGCGGCGGTGGTGACAGCGCCGGTCAACACCACGGCCACCTTGAGCAGGTTGCCGCCGACGATGAGCATCGAGCGGGCCGAGGCATCTTCGACCGCCCACGACCGCTCCACCGTGAGTTCCACGAGCGCGTCCACCGAACGCCACAGCGTCCAGAACACGACCACGACCACGGCTGCGGCGAGCAGCGACTCGGCGGCGTGATTGGCGCCCGGCGGCAGTTCGAGCCAGGGCAAGCCGAGCCTGAACACGGCCGTGGCCCACAACGCGGTGAGCGCCGGCGCGACGCTCGACAGCCAGCGCTCGTCGACCGTGCTGGCGGTGCGACGGAAGATGCGCTGCAAGAGGCTTCGGGTGAGCAGGCCGAGGAGCCGTCCCAGCAGGAAGGCCGCGCCGACCAGGAGCGGCACGGCGAGCCACTGCCACCACGCCAGCCCCTGGGGACCTTGGCCCAGCAGGATCGACGGCAGGCTGACGCTCATACGAACCTCACGAGCCGGTCAGCGCGCTCGCGGGTCGGCGGTGACGACCAGCGGCTGCGTCAAGGTCTGGCCGCCGGCGGAGAGCCGCACGGTGAACTTCCCCGTCAACATCGCCTGGCGACGGAAGAATCCGCCGCCACCACCGCTGCCGCTGCTGCCGGCCGGCGGTGCGGGACGCAGATCCCACACCCAGCGATGGTGACCGGGCGCCGCCGAGGGCGTTAGCGGCGAGTTCATCCACGGCGACGTCACCGTCTGGGGCGCCACCGGCGGCGGCGCTGGCGCCGTGCTGGTGACCGTGCGCACCACGCGCTCGCCGTCGAGCACGTCGATGGTCACGGGGCCACCGGCGTTGCCGCCGACGTAGTAGTCGATCACCGCACCGACGGGCGCGTTCTCGGCCTGCGGCTCGTCCTTCTGCCACGGCGTGCCGTTGTCGCTGCCCTGCACGACCGCGATGGCCGCAGACGGCGTGAAGAGCACGGCGGCCGCGGCCGCCGTGGTGGCCGAGATCTGACGCAGCACCGAGATGTCGTCGAGTACCCAGAAGCCGCGTCCGTGCGTGGCCAGCACCAGGTCGGCGCCGTGGAACTCGAGGTCGCGCATCGACGTCACCGGCAGGTTCAGCATCAGCGGCTGCCACGAGTCGCCGTCGCTGAACGACACGAACACGCCACGTTCGGTGCCGGCTACGAGCAGCCCGCGGCGCAGCGGATCTTCTTTTACCGTGTGCACGTAGCCTTCGGCGGGCAGTCCGCGCGTGATCTCCTGCCAGGTCTTGCCGAGGTCGCGAGTGCGGTAGACGTGTGGCGCGAAGTCGTTCAGCTGATGCCGGTCGACCGACGCGTAGGCTTCGTTGAAATCACTGTGCGAGGCCTCGATCATCGTGACGCGGCTCCACGGCCCCAGCGCCGGCGGCGTCACGTTCTGCCAGCTCCCCCCCTCGTTCAATGTGACGTGGACGAGGCCATCGTCGGTGCCGGCCCACACGAGCGGCTTCAGCACCGGCGAGGGCGCCAGCGTGTAGACGACGCCGCGCTTGTCGTTGCGGTCGCTCATTGCGGCCGTGACGGGATCGAGCGCGGCCGGCACGCCCGGGTCCGGACGCGTCAGGTCGTCCGAGATCCGCGTCCAGCTGATGCCGCCGTCGACCGTCTTGTAGATGTATTGGCTGGCGTAATAGAGCGCGTGCGGGTCGGCCTGCGAGAACACCACGGGCTGCGTCCAGTCGGCGCGCGCCTTGTCGGGACCGGCCGGCGGGGTGATGTTGTTGGCGCCGCCGTTGAGCGCGAGGTTGCACTTCTCCACCGTGCCGCCGAACAGCATGTCGGGGTTGAGTGGATCGGCGGCCGTGTAGCCGCTCTCGCCGCCGGCGCAGGCGCCCTGCCAGTCGCGCGGAGAAATCGTCGTCGTGAAGCTGCGCGAGCGCACCCACACCGCGCCGCTGTCTTGCTGCGCGCCGGTCGCGATCCACGGGAAGCC
The DNA here is from genome assembly GCA_040006875.1 of Acidobacteriota bacterium. Classification (GTDB taxonomy): domain Bacteria; phylum Acidobacteriota; class Vicinamibacteria; order Vicinamibacterales; family UBA2999; genus CADEFD01. The sequence goes on from JBDTWC010000077.1 coordinate 5,597, forward strand.
GTGCGTGACCGACACGTGATAGAGCTGCGCGGTGGGCTGGTTGTACCACGAACTCCATTCCGGCGTATCGGAGGTGCCATTGAGCGAGATGACGGCGCCCTGGTCACTGGCCACGATCATCACGCTCGGATCGGTCGGCGCAATCCACAGCTGGTGGTAGTCGTCGCCGCCCGGCGATCCGCGCACGGCGAAGGTCAGGAACGTCTTGCCGCCATCCTTCGACTTCTGGACGCCGACGTTGGGCACGAACACGATGTCGGGGTTGGTCGGGTCGACGACCACTTTCTCGAAGTACCAGCCGCGGCCCCACACGCGCGAGTCGCCGGTGGTCTTGGTCCAGGTGGCGCCGGCGTCGTCGGACCGGTAGAGGCCGCCTTCCTTCGCGTCGATGACGGCGTAGACCCGCCTGGGGTTGCTCGGCGCGATGGCCAGGCCGCTGCGGCCGACGCCCTCGGTGGGCAGCCCGCCCGCGAGCATCTTCCAGGTCGTGCCGCCGTCGACCGACTTGTAGATGCCACCGCCAGCGGCGTTGGACGGCGCGTAGGTGTACCACGGCGTGCGCCGCGTCGCCCACAGGCTGGCGTAGACGACGCGCGGGTTGACCGGATCGATGGCCACATCCACCGCACCCACGTTGTCGTTCACAAACAGCGCCTTGGTCCACGTCGTGCCGCCGTCGGCGGTGCGGAACACGCCGCGGTCGGGCGTCGGCGCGTAGAGATCGCCAATGGCCGCCACGAAGGCGACGTTGGCGTTCTTCGGGTCGATTGCGATACGACCGATGTGCTGGGTGAGATCGAGGCCCAGGTGGGTCCACGTGCGGCCGGCGTCGGTGGACTTGTAGACGCCGTTGCCGTAGCCGTTGGAGTCGCGCAGCGTTGACTCTCCTGTGCCGACATACACCGTGTCAGGACTCGACGGCGCCACCGCCAGCGCGCCGATCGACGCCACCGACTGCCCATCGAACACCGGCGCCCAGGTGCGTCCGGCGTTGATCGTCTTCCACACGCCGCCGTTGACGTGGCCGAAATAGAACTCGTGAGGCCGCCCGGTTACGCCGCTCACGGCATCGACGCGGCCGCCGCGGAACGGGCCGATCATGCGCCAGTGCAGGCCGCTGAAGAGCGGCGCCGGCAGGCCGGCGCCCTGGCCGTGCGGGCGGATGGCCCAAGGCCCGAGCGCGAGGAAGAGAGCGGCCGAGAGTCCAGCCAGAGCGCGAGTGCGGCTGCGAGGGTGAGTGGACGACATGCCCTAGTGTGGCACTACTGCGGCGCCCCTGGCTTGGTCACGGTCGGGTACGTGATGCCGAACTGCGCCTGCATCTGGTCCATGTAGGTCTTGTACTTCGTGGCGTCGAAGTAGTACTTGCGCATCTCGGGACGGAAGCGATCCATCGTGGCCTTGTTCATCCAGATGGCGGGCTGGTCGGTGGGCCGGATGAAGGGCACGTACTTGCGCTGCTTCAACTGCACGTTCTCGAAGTAGTCGCGCGCCTGCCTGACCAGCTCCGGCCGCAGCACCAGTTCGAGCGCGGTGAGAGCCTCGACGCGCGCGCCCGCGATCACGCCCTTGTGCGCGATCGGCGTGGCCATCGGGATCGCGTTGGCCCAGTTGTGTCCAGGGCCGGCCTGGAAGTTGGCCGGGTAGCCCAGCACCACCGTGGGCACGTTCCACGTGATGTCGCCGACGTCGTCGGAGGGCCCGCCGAATTTCTCCTCGTCCGGAATGCTCTCGCGCCCGCGGAGCGCGCCGATCGGCCCGGTGGCCAGACCGATCTCCGGCACCTTCATGACGCGCTGGGTCGCCTTGGCCAGCGCGATGTCGGCCTCGCTCCACTTCGGCAGACCCACGGCCACGATATTGGCGTACATGGTCTCGGCCAGCGTGCGGTTGGTGTGACGCGGCCACGCCGAGCCGAGGATGCGCGACGTCCACGTGGTGTTGGTCATCAGCGCCGCGCCCTGCGCCATCTTGTCGCCGATGTCCCACATGTTCTTGATCGACTCGTAGTCGGTCTCGCGGAAGTAGTACCAGATGCTGGCGTTGCGCGGCACCACGTTGGGCTGGTCGCCGCCGTTGGTGATGACCGAATGGGTGCGCTGCGACAGGCGCAGGTGCTCGCGGCGGTATTGCCAGCCGACGTTCATCAGCTCCACGGCATCGGCGGCCGATCGGCCGCGCCACGGCGCCGCGGCGCTGTGCGCCGTCTCGCCTTCGAACAGGTACTCGACCGACACCAGGCCGCTGCCGCCGCCGTCGCCCCAGCTGGTGCCGAGGTTGGCGCCGACGTGGTTGTAGAGCATCGCGTCGACGTCCTTGAACAGGCCCGCGCGCACGTAGAACGCCTTGGTTCCGAGCAGTTCCTCGGCCACGCCGGGCCAGATCATGAGCGTGCCGGAGAGCTTCTCGCGCTCCATCACGCGCTTCACCGCCAGCGCCGCCACGATGTTGAGCGGCGTGCCCGAGTTGTGGCCCTCGCCGTGCCCGGGCGCGCCCTCGATCATCGGCTCGTGATAGGCGACACCCGGCTTCTGCGAGGCTTGCGGA
>JBDTWC010000078.1:0-8110 GCA_040006875.1 Acidobacteriota bacterium
ACCACAATGCGAGGTGACCGGCCCTCATCATGTCCGGCCCTGCGCTACGAGTTCGCGATAGAAAGCGTCGAGGCGTCCTTCTTCGGCGGTCAGTGCCAGGATCTCGGCGCCGGCTTGACGCACGACGTCCAGCAGCTGCGGCCGCTGCGACGCCGCCCCCGGCAGCACGAGCTCCTCGCCGGCCCACATCGCTCCGGCCGAGAGCGCCTGCACCTGCTCGAGCAGGCCGTCGATCCGCGCCCCGAGGCGCACTCGCATCACGCCGCGGTCGGCCAGCCGCGCCGACAGTTCGCGCGCGGTCACCACCGTGGTCAGGCGGCCACCGACGAGGATCGCAATCTGGTCCGCCAGCCGCTCCACGTCGCCGAGCTGATGTGAGCTGAAGAACACGGTGCCGCCGGCCCGGCGCCGCGATTCGATCAGGCCGTAGAACGCGCCGAGCCCCTCGGGATCGAGCGCCGCCGTGGGCTCGTCGAGCAGCAACAGGCCGCTGTCCGTGAGCATCGACACGGCTAGACCGAGGCGCTGCACCATCCCCCCCGAATACGTAGCCACGGGTTCTGCGCCCGCGCCGTTGAGCGACGCAAACGCCAGCACGCGCGCGCTGGCATCCACCGGCGCCTGGCGCAGTCGGCGGTAGAACTCCACGACTTCCCGCCCGGTCAGCGCGGCGGGAAACGACACCCGCTGCGGAAGGAACGAACAGAGGCGGCGGGCCTGGGCGGACCACGCCGGCAACCCCTCAGCGCCCAGCACGACCTCGCCTCCACTGGGGCGCACCAGTCCGGCCGCCGCCTTGATCGAGGTCGTCTTCCCCGACCCGTTCGGGCCGAGCAGCGCCACGACGGCGCCGGCCGCCGCGTCGAGCGTGAGCCCGTCGACCGCGACGTGCTGGCCAAAACGCTTCGTGAAGCCGCGGTAGCGAATCATCGCCCGCCTTCCGCCGACCACGACCGGCCGCCGGCGGCCAACACGCCCGCGCCCAGCAAGAGAACGCCCCACGCGCCCGCCCGTCCTCCGCGGGCCAAGGCCGCGGGGGCATCCGCGGTGGGCACGGCCTCGAGTAGCGGTGGCCGGGCTAGCGGCCGCGCATCGGTGACCTGCACGGGGTCGAGCACTGGGAATGCTTGCTCCGCGGCACCAAGCGCCAGGGCCGCGACCCCATGCGAAAACAGGTCGGCTGCGATGAGATTGCCGCGAATGTGGTCGAAGACGCTCGACAGACGGTAGGGCGTGTCCGAGATGCCGTCGCCGTCGAAATCGGGCGCCGCGTTGTCTGACCAGTAGTTGCCGGTGAACCGGGTGTCGGTCCGGTGTCCCGACAGCGAGAGAGGCGTCAGGTTGCCGATGAAGGCGTTGCCCTCGAAGGTGTTGCCGCCGCTCGAGTCGTAGATGACCAGGGCCATGTCGGACATGGCAATCACGTTACGACGGAACTGGTTGCGATACGACCCCTCGAGGAACACGCCGCGCGCGTTGTCGGCGATCAGGTTGTCTTCGGCCACGATGTCGTCGCACTCCTTCAACAGCAGGCCCACCGACGCGAAGCCGCGGTTGCGCAGGAAGCGATTGCGTCGGAAGGTCAGCCGTTCGGAATACATCAGGGCCGCGCCCGCAGCGCCGTTCTCGAAGGTGTTGTCTTCAAAGACGTTGTCGTCGGAGAACATGTAGTGCAGGCCGTAGCGAAGGTCGCGCGCCGTGTTGCCGCGCACCAGGCCGAACGACGACGACTGGATGTAAAAGCCATCCCGCACGCTCACGATGTCATTGGCGATCAGGTGGAACCGGCGCGAGTTCCAGACGTGGATGCCTGATCCTTTTTCGCCAGGATCCAGACCGGGAATGCCGGCAATCGTGTTGTGCTCCACCACCGCATCGTCCGAGGCCAGCAGGTAGATACCGAACAGCGTGCCGCGAATGTGGACGTCGCGGATGGTGGCGTGTGCCGCTGCCACGTGAATGCCGGCGCTGTCGCGGCCCAGGTCTCCGCCATTGATGCCGTCGATGTCGACACCCTCGATGGTCACGTCGGCCGCACGCACGCGCACGACGCTGCCGGCACCCGATCCGACGAGCAGAGGCCGGCCGGACCCGACGAGTGTGACCGGGCGGTCGATGAGGAGATCGCCGGTGTAGGTGCCCGCCGGCACCACGATGCGCTCGCCTGGCGCCGCGCGGTCCACCAGGGCTTGCAGGGGCGATACCTGGCCCGGGGCTGGGCGTCCCTCGACCGACGGCGGCGGCGCCGCCACCGGCGCCGCCTGGGCGAGGGTCGCGACGATCAGGGCACCGGCCATCGTCATGGCGTCACGCGCCCGCCGCCCGGCGGTCGTCGCGGGTTCGCCACCACGTCCAGCCGAGCGTGGCGACCAGCAGCGCGATGGCGCCGACGATGGCGTAGGTGGCGCCGCGCGGATACGAGTAGATCTCGAAGTTGGCCACCTGCTGATAGCCGAACATCGGCGGCATGAACGGCGTGACCTTGACCGCGGCGTTCGGGGCCAGGTCGTGGCCATAGCTATAGAGCTTGTAGCCGAACGACCACAGCGAAAACGCGCCGAAGTAGAGGAACAGGACCGACACGTCGACCAGCGCTGCCACCGTCCCGTGGACGACGGCGCGTAGCAGCAGCAGGCCGAGCGCGCCAATGACAAACGGCATCCACTGGAACTCGGCAAACGAGGCGTTGTTCAACTCGTGCATGCCGATGTAGTGATTGAGCACGTTGATTTCCCGCACGTCTTGCCCGTCGTTGCCGCCGGTCAGCCTGTAGGAGTAGATGTCGAGCCGCAGCCCCTCCCGGTACTGCGGCGCGAACATCGTCAGGTTCCACAGCGGAAAGAAGAAGGTGGCGACGATCAGGGCCGCCGCCACCATCAGCAACATCCTGGCGCGCAGGTCGAGCGTCTCGTCGATGAAACGGCGGCCGGGCGCGGCAGCGGTCATGGTCACTTCGCGATCATGTAGCCCTGCATCTCCTGGTGGAGCGCCGAGCAGAAGTTGGTGCAGTAGTAGGCGAACACACCCGGTTTCTTCGCCGTGAACGTCACCGTCTTGGTCTCGCCGGGGTCGACGACGATGTTGATGTTGTAGTCGAGCAGCCCGAAGCCGTGCAGCTCGTCGGTCGTCTGCTCGATGTTGGTCAGGGCGACGGTCACGAGGTCGCCCTCCTTCACCTCAAACGACGTGGGCGTGAACGACGAGCGCACGGCGATCATCTTCACGATCACGCGGTTGCCGTTGCGCGTCACGCCGGCGTCCTTCACGTCCCAGATGGCCAGCGGGTGCTTGTTCTCGCCCTTCGGATAGACCTCGATCGGGTGCAGCTTGTCGGCCTTGACGATCTGCGCGTAGTGCGGCTCGGGTTCGGTGAAGGCATCGTAGAGGAGCTTCATCTTCTCTTCGCTGATGTCGACCAGCTGCGACGATTCGGGCTGCGACGGCCCGACCGAGAGATGGCGGCCGTGCGACAGCTTGTTGAGGCCCACCAGGTATTTGCCGTCGGGGCTGACGGTGTCGCCTTCGGCGGCCGCCAAGTGGCCGATGTTGTACGACATGGGCACTTTGTCCACGACTTCCCAGGTGCCGAGCTTCCACTTGGCGATAGCGCTGTCGAGGAACAGCGACGTGTAAGCGTAGCCGTCGGGCCCGAACTGGGTATGCAGCGGACCCAGGCCGACCGGCACTTCGGCCTCCTTGATCGACTCGTACTTCAGGACGGGAATGCCGTCCTCTTCGCCCGTGAAGTCCTTGTTGCGGATCGCCGTCTGCACCTTTTCGAAATTGAACGCCGTGGTCACGCCCTGCAGCTTGCCCGAGCCGATGATCCACTTGCCGTCGGGCGAGACGTCCACCCCGTGGGGCGACTTGCCGCACGGCATCAGGTAGACGATTCCGGGCACCTTGGCGGGGTCCAGCACCATCACGCCGCCGATCATCTCGCCTTTGCCGTCGGCGATGGCCTTCTCGGCGGCCCGCCAATCCACGGCCGCAATGTAGTCGCGGTCGCGCTGCGACGCGGTGACCTCGAGCTGACCGGTGGCGCGCTCGGTGTTGTACGAGGTGAGGAACATCCACCCGTCCGAGGCCAGTTTGCCTGCGTCGCCGATGTCGTAGTCGAAGGGCGGCATCAGAATCTCCCACCCGAGCGACATCTCGCCGCTCTGCGGGTCGATCTTGACGCCGGCGATGATGCCCTTGTACTCGGTGGCGTACTTGTCGAGGCCGACGGGGCGGTTGGGCACGGGCCGGGAAAAGCGAGTGGCCATCATGGCGTATTCGCTGTTGGGCGTCACAAACGACGAGCCGTGGTTGCCGTGCAGATTCGGCACGGGTCCTAGAATCTGCTTGGTCTTGAAGTCGCGCAGGTCGATGCGCGCGATGCGGCCGTTCATCTCGTTGATGAACAGCCACCGACCGTCGTAGTCGCCCTTGGTCTCTGACAGCGCCGGATGGTGCGCGTCGCCCCAGGTGAGATCCCCGAGCATCTTCTTCGAGTCGTCGTCGAAGCCGTAGCCGGTGGCCGGGTAGGGCGAGTAGACCGGAATGGTCGAGAGGTGGCGCATCGACGGCAGGCCGTAGACGTAGATGCTGCCCGAGTGGCCGCCCGACGAGAACATGTAGTACTCGTCGAGGTCGCCGGGGGCCACATAGGTCTTCTGGGCCGCCACCGCCAGATCCGACTGCGGCCCCGCCTGTCCGCGCCTGTTCTGTGGTGCACTTGGCGTGCACTGGCTCGCCGCGAGAACCACACCGAGCGCCACGACGCCCGCCGACAAGAGTCGATACCGTCGCTCCATAACCTGCCCCTCCTAGTGACTGCCGGCCGGCGTTGCGGCGGCACCGCGTTGGCGTTGGTGTTCAGCGAACGCCTCGCGCAGTTTCTGAATGGCTGTCTGCTTCTGCTCCGGCGTCAGGATGATCTGACGTGAGAGCACCACGCTCATCGTGCCGGTCGGATTGGCCAGGAATGTGTCGAGAGTCATGCCGAAGCGGCTCTGCACGTCCTCGACCGCGGTCGACAGATCCGGACCGATCTGGGCCGGGCTCTTCACCCCGAGCGCGGCGACCGAGTGGCACACGAAACAGCCGGTCTGGACGAACCATCCTCCAGGTCCCGTCTTCATCGCGGCCTCGGCCGCCAGTTCCTCGGCACTACGCGGATCGGTGCGGGGTGCTCCGGCCACGTAGCGCGACGGCAGGTCGTATCTGCGCCACGACAGCATCAACATCGCCAGCGACTGCGCCTGTTCGGTCGAGAAGTTGAAGTTCGGCATCACCGTGCCTTCGGTGAGTGCGCGCGGATCCTTGAGGTGCGCCACGTGCCACGCAAACGTCGTGCGCTGGCCCGACAGGCGCGAGAAGTCGTACTGCTCCGGGGGCTTCTCGCCGACCTCCGTGAGATCGGGACCAATCGTGCCGCCGAAGCCGTTGATGACGTGACAGGCGCGGCACCCCTTCTCGTTGACCATCTGCTTGGCCAGGTTGATGGCACCGGCGCCTTTGGTCTCGCGGTCGTAGCGATGGCACGCATTGCAGTTCATCTGGAGGAGCGCGTTCTTGTCGCCGGCCAGCGTGTAGGCCTCGCCTAGCGAGCGGCTGAGCAGCGGCTCTTCCCAATGCGCGACCTCACCGTGCGCGGCCGCCGTGTCGATGGCCCAGCCCTGCCCGCCGTGGCAGGACGTGCAGCCGTAGTCTTCGAGCGGATGGGTCTTGAGCGGCTCGACGGGATGGGTGCGCCAGGGCTGCTCGGCGTTCTCGAATCCCGGGTAGCTGGTCGCCTGGTGACAGGTGATGCAGCGATCGGCCCGACCCAGGTCCGCTACCCAGATCTGCTGGACGCCGTGTGGCAGGATGACGGCTTTGTCCGCCCCGAACTTCTCGGCCACCTGGCGGCGGAACTCGAACTGGTAGTAGCGCCAATCATGCTCGCGATCGGCCCACACGAAGAGGCCGGTGCCGATGACCAGCACGACGCCGATGAGCGCCATGACCACGCGGTCGACGGCCGGATAGGGAGAGTTGGTGCGCTTCTCCATCTCAGATCCTCGTCGGGATGTCCGACCAGGCCTCCCAGGGCCAGTAGATGTTCCAGTAGGGCCCGCGCAGCACCATGCCGATGAACGTCAACCCCAGCACGGCGAGAATGAGCAGAAAGAACACCAGGTTCTGCGTGCGCCGCTCCCGCGGCAGCCAGAGGCCCGTCACCGCGGCGGCCGAGCGATCGAGCCAGGGCCACAGCGTGAGCACCGTGAGCAGGAACCCTGGCAGCAGCACCCCGCCGACAAACGCGCCGTTGACCGTGACCGACCCGACCGTGAAGGTGGTATCGGTGACGATCTCCTGCAACCAGAGGAAGTACCAAGGGGCCTTGGCGGGGTTGGGTGTGATCAGGGCGTTGGCCGGTTCTTCCAGCGGCGACGCGATGAACACCGACATGATGCTCACGAGGGCGATGGTGCCAAGGATGGCGATGGCGGCGCGCCGCACCAGGTCAGGGACGGCGTTCACGGTCGTGTCGGCCGCTTCAAGCGTGCGCGCGGTGACCGTCGGCGCCGCGCCGCGCGCCACGCCGAGCAGCGTGTAGGTCTTGGTGGCCACCACCTCGGTCACGCGCGGCTGCGCGAGCAGGCCTTCGCGGTCCGAGCGCGCCAGCCCGCCGTCCTTCCGGACTCGCCACATGTGGTAAGCAAACAGCACCCCGAGCAGGAGCGGCAGCACGACGATGTGCAGCACGTAGAAGCGGATGAGCGTGGCCTGTTCGATCGTGCGTCCGCCGATCAGCAGCTCGCGGACCTGCGGCCCGACGCCGGGAATCGACGACGCGATGTTGGTGCCGACCGTGACCGCCCAGAACGCGAGCTGGTCCCACGGCAGCAGATACCCGGTGAACGACAGGAACAGCGTGGTCAGCAGCATGACGACGCCGATCACCCAGTTCTGCTCCCGATGCTGCCCGCGCCCGACCCCATTCTTGTAGGCACCGGTCAGGAACACGCGCACCAGATGCAGCACGACGGCGATCACCATCAGGTGGGCGCCGATGCGGTGCACCGCTCGGATCCACGAGCCGAAGGTGACGACGAACTCGATGTCCTTCACCGACTGATACGCGCGCTCCACCGACGGCACGTAGAGGAACAGCAGGGGCAGGCCGGACAGGATCAGCAAGAAGAACAGCGCCGCCGAGATCGTGCCGAGCCAGAACGAGTACGACCACGCCATCGAGGCCTTGCTGATCTTGGCGGGGAACCAGTGCAGCAGGAAGTTCGAGACGATGGCGTCGCCGGCCTCGCGATCGGACTGGGGACGGAAACTCCACAGACGATCGACGTGCACGCCGGGCGCTTCGGGTTTGGTGCGGCTGAAGGACGGAAGACGCATGGCCATCGCTACACCGTCAGGCGGAAATCGTGACCCACTTCATCGGCCAGGTCCACGACCAGCTGGCCGTCATCTGGCGACACCGACAGGCGGTACCACGCCAGCGGCCTCGGCGCCGGCCCCGCCACGTTGCTGCCGTCGCCTTTGTATTGCGATCCGTGACAAGGACAGAGGAACCGGTGCGTCAGGCGCATCGAGGCGCCGCCCACGTCGCTGGTCTGAGGATTCGACAGCGCCTCGGCGCGCACCGTGCAACCGAGATGCGTGCACACGGCCGAGATCGCGTGAAACGTGCTGCCCTCACGAAACACCAGCAGCCGTTCATCAGGCAGGAACTTGAGTCCATCAGGGAACTCGCTGGCCAGGCCGAGCTTCACCGTAGTCGGCGCGTCGTAGCTCACGTTCGGGACCAGCGAGCGAAGCGACGCCGCCGCCTGCACGGTGATCGCAACCACCCCGGCGCCCGTGCCGAGTTTGAGTAGGAAGTCCCTGCGCGGGGACGACTTCGCGTCGGTACTCATCTCTGTGCGCTCCCGTCTGCGCGGGGGCCGTCAGCGCCACGATCGGCCGCCGCGCCGCCCGTCCAACGTTCCGTGATCGTGAACCGTTCCATGGTCATCGCCTCGGTGGGACACCGGATGGCGCACAGCCCGCAGCGGATGCAGCGATCGTCGTCCTTGATGAGCGCCGTGAGCGGCAGGCCATTGGCCTCAGCCCTCGCTTCCAT
>JBDTWC010000079.1:0-8064 GCA_040006875.1 Acidobacteriota bacterium
ACGACGAGAAGAGCGTGTCGAGCCAGCGCGAGTGCCACGGGTCGAAGTAGCCCCCTTGACCGAACAACTGATACTGGTAGCGGGTGAAGAGCACGTAGCTGTGACCGAGTTGCAGCAGCAGCCACGGCAGCGCTCCGAGGAACGCCCAGCCGGCGAACGTGAACGCGCGCCGCAGCCGCTCGCGCCACGGCGCCGCCGTGCCCAACACCAGCAGCGCCGGCAGCAGCGCGAACAGCACTTCCTGCGAGCGCGCGGCAAAGGCGAGGCCGAGCAGCGTGCCGAGGATCAGGCTCTGCTTCCGGGTGGGTCCTGGGGGCACCCAGCGCGCACTGGCCACGGCGAACAACGCCGCGAAGCCGAACGAGGCCGCATGGGTCATCGACGGCTCGTAGACCATGTACCAGAAGAGCGGCGTGGCGCCGAAGAGCAGCACCACCGCGGTGCCGGCCACCGCTGGCGCGAAGCGCGTGCGCAGATGCAGCAGCAATGCCCACAGGCCGGCCGCGGCGACGGCAAACGACGACAGCAGCACCGCGCGCACGTAAGGCAGGCCGAGGCCCTGCATGGAGGCATCGGCCGGCGCCGGCCACGCGCCTCCTGCCCGGCCGAGCGCGTCGACGAGCGTGACCGCGAGATAGAGCGGCGCCCAGATCAGCGTGGGGCCGATCGGCACCACGTGGTTGGGCCGCGGCGGCTGGCCCAGGTGCGTGAACTCGCGCGCCACGTCGAGATCGCCGTCGACGACCACGCTCCGCAACTGCGCGAAGTAGGTGACGCCGTCGGTGGTGATGCCGTGCGCGTCGGCGACGAGAGTGGCCACGCCGTAGAGCAGCACCAGAGCGAGCAGGTGCAGATCGGCGGTGCCGCGCAGCCACTGGCGCCAGGGTAGGGGCTGACGGCGTGCTTGCTGCCACGAGGCAAGCAGCAGGATCGGCAGGCCCGTGGCCATGACGATCCAGGCCGAGGGCCGCGGCGGAAGCGTGATGAGCAGCCCCAGCCAGAGGATGATGCAGGCGGCGAGCACGGCTCCAAATGATACATTGAGCCTCGCTGGCGTGTTCCGCGCTCGCGCTTGGACGACCCGACCAGGGCAGCACGTTCTGCGTCCAGATCGAGGACCAACGCTCAGGCTCGCGGCCTGTCGCCGGTCATCTGCAGGCGTGAACGCCCGTAGTAGGCCTAGCTGCGGGGTCGTCCCGTTCGGCCGGCCAGGCTCGCCACCATGGCCACGAGCTCAGTGGGATCGACCGGCTTGGCGAGATGCGCCTGGAACCCCGCCATCAAGGCGCGCTTGCGGTCTTCGACGCGGGCCAGCGCGGTCAGCGCCGCCGCCGGCACGGTGGCCAGCGCGCCGCTGCGGTGGCGCACGTGCGAGATGAACTGGTAGCCGTCTTCCTCGGGCATGCCGATGTCGCTCACGATCACCTGCGGCTGGCAGCCGTGGTCGAGGGCGCTCAGGGCTTCGGCCGGACTGCCGGCCGTGGTCACTGCGGCACCGGCGTCTTCGAGCAGCCGCTGCACCAGCTCGCGCGCGTCAGGCTCGTCGTCGAGCACCAGCACCGTGATGCCGGCGAGAATCGACGACAGGAACGCCTCTGACGGCTCGGCGTCGGCATTGAGTGCCGTGGGGTGGGTGCCGGCGAGCGAGAGCGGCAGACGCACCGTGAACACCGCGCCCTTGCCCGGGCCGGCGCTGTAGGCGTCGACGGTGCCGCCGTGCATCTCGACCAGGTTCTTCACGATCGCCAGGCCGAGCCCGAGCCCGCCGCCGTCGCGTGCTCCGGGTCCGGTGCCCTGCTTGAAGCGTTCGAACACGTGCGGCAGCATGTCGCCGTGAATGCCCTGGCCGGTATCGCTCACCTGCACGTGCACGTGGCTGTGCACCTTCTGCAGGGTGACCTGCACCATGCCGCCTCGGGGAGTGAACTTGATCGCGTTCGACAGCAGGTTCCAGATCACCTGCTGCAGCCGCCCGGAGTCGCCCTGAATCATCGCCGCCGAGCCGAGCACGCGGAGCAGCCGCACGCCCTTGGCTTCGGCCGCCGGCTGCGCCGACGCCAGCGCCTCGTCGATGGCGCTGGCCACGTCGACCGGCTGCACGTCGAGCCGCATCTTGCCCGACACGATCCGGCTCACATCGAGCAGGTCGTCGACCATCTGCGACTGGCGGCGCGAGTTGCGGTCGATGACGTCGATGGCCTTGACGAGCGTTTCGGGCGTGCGATCCCGCTTCAGCACCGCCACCCAGCCGATAATGGCGTTGAGCGGACTGCGCAGCTCGTGCGAGAGGGTGCTCACGAACTCGTCCTTGAGCCGGGCCGACCGCTCGGCATCGGATCGGGCCGAGCGTTCGCTGGCCAGCAGGTGCCCGCGTTCTTCCTCGCTGTGCCGCTGCGCGGTCATGTCGCGTGCGATGCTCACGAAGCGCTGCGTGCGACCGCCGGCATCCTGTTCCGCGGTCACGTTCACGTCCCACCACTTGGGTACGCCGGCGTCGGTGGGGCGGAAGGCCGAGAAGCGCGCGTTGCCGCCTGCGGCCGCGTCGCTGAGCGCCTTGGCGGCAAGAGCGCTGTCGCTGCCCCAGAAGTCGGGCCAGCGCAAGGTGCGCGCTGCCGCCGCCTCGATCTCGTTAAGCGCCAGGCCGGGCTGGTTGAAGAGCACCACGCCGCCATCGGCGGAGAGCACTTGAATCGAATCGGCGGTGTGGTCGAGGATGCTGCGGTTGAAGGTCTCGCTGCGTTGCAGCGCCGCCGTCTGTTCGAGTGTCTCCCGCTCTGCTTCGAGGCGCGCGGTGAGCTCCTGCTCCAACTGCCCGCGCCGATGCTCGAATTGCCGGCGTACCGAGCTGGCCAGGAACCCGAGCAGCGCCGCCATGAGCAGGCTCGCGGCCATGAAGGTCAAGGCGCTTCGTCGCGAGGCCTCGGCCTGCGCGACCAGGGCATCACGCGTGGAAGTGGCCGACGCACGCAGGGCCAAGGCCACGGCGCGCACCTCGTCCATGCGGCGCTGACCCTCGCCCGCGCTCACTATCCGCCGCGCCTCGCCCATATCTCCCCGGCGCACGGCCTCGACCAGCAGCGCGAGCTGCTCGAGCCTGGCGCGGCTGGCGTCGCCGAGGGTCAGGGCCAGTGACCGCTGGCCAGGGCTGGCCGCCAGCAACTGCGTGAGCTGGGACTGGGGCGCTTCGACCTCGCGGCCGGCGCGGTTGTAGGCCTCGAGGAAGGCGGCGTCTTCAGTGAGCGCGTAGCCGCGAACCCCGGTTTCCGCATCGACCAGCCGGCTCATGATGCGATCGAGGGTGTCAACGACGTCGTAGGCGCGCTCGACCCTGGCCGAGACCAGCGAGAACTGCCAGAACTGCCAGCCGGCCACCGCGCCCAAGCCGAGCAGGACCACGATGGCCACGAGGAAGACCGTCTGCCAGCTCTTCGCTGGGGCGAAGCGAGACCGGTACGGCCCGGCGTCGGCGGCGACGCCGCGGGGTCCGTCATTCAGATTCGGCACTAACTGATCCTTCACGGGACACAACGAATGCCAGCAAGATACGCGCCACGACGCGATCTATAGTGGATGGGGCCGAGGTCCTGATCGAGATGTCCAGCCCCGCGTTTCCGTCCACGGTCGAGCATTTCGCGTCGCGCCTCGTTTCTGACCATGCGTCGATCGCGCAGGCCTGGTTGGAGCGGTTGGATGCGCTCATCGACGTGCCGGCGCGCGAGATCTTCCCGACTCACCAGCTCCTCGATCATATTCCCGACCTGATCGTGCATATCGCCGACTACGTGCGCGCTCCTCAGGAACAAGAAGTCGGCGCCAATACGGCCGTGCTGGCCAAGGCTGCGGAACTCGGTCTGATGCGCTTCGATCAGCGGGCGACCGTGCATCAGTTGATGCGGGAATATCACATCTTCGCCGAACTGCTCGAACGGTTCTTCGAGCGCGAGATCGATCGCATCGGCCCGGGCGCTGACCTCAAGGCCACCGTCGTCGCACTCGGCCGCGCACAACACGCCGTACGGGTGCTGCAACAGAAGACCGTCGACACCTTCATCACCCGCTACTCCGAGACGATCGAACGCCAGACCGGCCAGCTGCGCGATTTCGGCCGGCTGGTCAGCCACGAGATCCGCCAGCCGCTCGGGGTGCTGCAGGTCTTGACCCGCATGATGCCGACCGGTGACGTGGCTTCGGCTCGGCTCGCGCAGACCTTGGAGCGCAACGTGGTGCGCCTCGGCGAGGTGTCAGGCAAGCTCGAACGCCTGGCGCGGCTCACGCGCCGCCTCGACAACGCGCCCAACGAGCAGGCCGTCGACCTGATGGCGCTGTCGCGCGATGTGGCGCGCCAGCTCGAGGACATGGCCGACGCGCGTGGCGTCGTCTTCCACATCGCCCACGATCTGCCCACTTTCACGGCCGATGCCGGCCGGGTTGAGCTGGTCGTGATGAACTTGCTCGCCAATGCCGTGAAGTATAGCGATCCCGCCAAGCCGTCCCGCGAAGTGCGAGTCGAGAGCGGCACTGATGTAGCCCATCCGCGTCTGCACATCGCCGACAACGGCATCGGCGTCCCGGCCGCGAAGCTCGAGCTCATCTTCGGCCAGTTCGTGCGCGTGCACGCGCATCTCGACGACGAGTTGGGCGCTCAGGGCCTGGGCCTCGGCCTCTCGATCGTGCGCGAGTGCATGGATGCCATGGGCGGCACTGTCACGGTGCAGTCGGCCGAAGGAGTGGGCACCACCTTCACGCTCGACTGGCCAGCCAGTGCGCCCATCACTGCCGTGGACGCGTAGCGGTCGGCATGGTTTCTGCTCCTTGACGGGGGAGTCCCCTACAGGAGGAAGCAGATGATCAACAAAGAGGAAGCGGCTGGCAAGGTGGAGAAGGCCAAGGGCGTCGTCAAGGAAAAAGTCGGCCAGATGACCGGCGATCCCGAGCTCCAAGACGAAGGCGTGGCCGATCAGGCCAGCGGCGCCGTGCGCGAAGCGGTCGGCACGACCAAGCGCAAGGTCGAACAGGTCGTCGACGCGCTCAAGAAGTAGGCCGGTCGGTGATGCCGCACTCCTTCATCTTGTTCAGCAGCGTCTTGTAGCTCACATTCAGGTAGGCGGCAGCCTTGCGACGGTTCCAGCGGAAGCGCGTCAGCGCCAGATCGATCGCTTCCTTTTCCGCTCGCATGGCTGCCGCCCGGGCGAGGGCGTGCAGGTTCACGCCAGTCTCTCCGTCGCCTTCGACTGCCGGCTCGCGATCAGCGTCGCCAAGCGCGGCTTCGGTGGCCAGCGTTGCGGGGCTGGGCGCGGCTCCAGGCGGTACGAGCGCGGGTGCGGGCGTCGCGGAGGTCGCGGAGCCGGCCGTTGCCGCCAAGCGCGCCAATTCGTTGAAGATGAGCGCTTCGTCCTGGAGTACGACGAACCGCTTCATCATGTTCTCGAGCTCGCGGATGTTTCCCGGCCACGGGTGGGCATCGAGCGCTTCGCGCAGACGGGCGCTCGGGTGCAGCACGGGCCGGCGGTAAACCTGCGCGTACTTGCCGAGGAAGAACTCGACCAGTGGCGCGATCTCCTCGCGTCGCTCTCGGAGCGGGGGAATCGACAGCTCGATGACCTGGAGGCGGTAATAGAGGTCTTCGCGGAAGGTGCCCGCCTTCATCATCGCCTCAAGGTCGCGATTGGTCGCCGCGATCACGCGCACGTCGACGTCGATCGGGCGATTGCTGCCCAGGCGCGTGAACTGACGATCCTGGAGGACGTGGAGGAGCTTGGCTTGGAGAGCCGCCGGCATCTCGCCGATCTCGTCGAGCATCACCGTGCCCTGCTGGCCGAACTCGAACTTGCCGATGCGCGTGCCCGAGGCGCCGGTAAAGGCGCCCCGTTCGTGGCCGAAGAGCTCGCTCTCGAGCAGATCGGCGGGCAGCGCCGCACAGTTCACCTTCACGAACACCTTGTGGCGGCGGCCCGAGCGCCGGTGCAGCTCGCGCGCGATCACTTCCTTGCCTACGCCGCTCTCACCGCGCAGCAAGACCCCGATGTCGCTGTCGGCCACGCGCTCCACCATGTTCATGAGCGAGTCCATGGCCCGGCCGGAACTCCAGTAGGGCTGCGTGCCGTCCGGTTCCTCGCCGACCTGCGCGCTCAAGCGCGCTACTTCCGCGCTCAGCGACTCGCGCTCGAGCGCGTTGCGAATCGCGGCGTGCAACGCCGCTTCGCCCACGCCGTCGGGATCGCCGGGCTTGAGCACGTAGTCGGCGGCGCCGAGCCGCACCGCGTCGATGATGGTGGCCGGCGCCTGACGCCCCGACAGCATGATGACCTGCGCGTCGGGCTGCGCCTGCTTGATGGCGCGCAGCGTCTCGATGCCGTCGAGCCCGGGCATGTGCACGTCAAGCAGCACGACACTGGGCGAGAGCCCACTGCGCAGGCCGTGCAGCAGGTCGGCGCCGGCGTGAAACACATCGACCTGATAGCCCTGCGCGCGCAGCACGCTGCCCAGGTAGGCCGTGAAGGCGCGATCGTCGTCGACGAGGGCAAGGCGTGCGGTCATACGGACGCAGTCTCCAAAGGAAAAACGACAACCAGTGCACCGGTCGGGAGCTCATGCACCCGACCGCCCACGCCGGTCACGATCCGGTGCGCTACCACCAGTGACAGCGACGCGCGCTGCCACGGATCGAACGTCTGCGACCCTTCGGCCGCGTCGGCCAACGTGCCGGCCCCATCAGCCGCCACGCGCATCCATGTGCCGTCGGCAAGCAGCCCCACGTCACCCGATGTATCGGAAGTCGGCGCCAGGATGCGCGCCGTCGCCTCGGCCAGCCGATCCAGACTCGAGCCGGTGCGCATCAGCCACGCCTCGGGCAGATCGGGGCGGAGCAGGCCGTGGTTCCGCTCCCGCAGCGCCCTTTCCAGCCGCACGGCGAACAACCCCGCCGGCAGCACGACCTCCGCGCCTGGCGTGGGCGCCGTCATGAAGGCGCTGGCCTCCTCACACAGACGAGAGAGATGCACCAACGCATCCTGGGTCTGCCGGAGGGCGCGCTCCTGGTCTTCGGGCGCCGGCAGCCGGTGTTCACGCAGCATCCGCACGTAGCCGTGGGCGACGCCCAGGGGAGTGCGCACGTCGTGAATCAGCACCTGAAGGGCTCGCTCCGCGTCGGTCATGTCGATGACGTCCTCAGCGAGAATCGTGCCGAAATCTCACTTACGCTACAATTTCAGGTCCAGCGTGACGCCGTCCCCCACAATCTTACTCGTAGACGACTACGCGGACGCGCTGGAGGTCTGGGAGCTGTATTTGCGCAGCTCCGGGTTCACCGTGGCCACCGCCACCAACGGCCGCGACGCGCTCGCCTACATCGCCGCCACGCCGCCCGACCTCGCCGTGCTCGACCTGCAACTCGACCGGATGTCGGGGTGCGACATAGCGCGCGCCCTGCGCGCCGACCAGGTCACGCGCACCCTGCCGCTCATCGCGGCCACCGGCCACTCGCACTCCGACATGATCGAAGAGGCCACTACCGCCGGTTTCGATGTCGTGCTCGTCAAGCCGTGCGACCCCGATCGGCTGGTCGACGAGATCCGCCGCCTGCTCGCTTCGCGCTAGCCCGTTCCGGCGCTCCACGCTGCCGTCTCAGAGTAGGTAACGCTCTGCCACTTGAAAGAATTCGGCTACTCATCCCCAGGGATCGGTGGTCGCTACCGCTGGCATGGACCATGCTCCTCTGCAGTCCGATGTCCCCAAGCAGCGAGGTCGCGCTCACGGTGATTGCCGTCGCCATGCTCGTGCAGACGACAGCGCTCGTGGTCGGCGTGATCATGGCGGCGCGGGCCGCCGCGACGCTCTCGGACATTGGGGCCGCACACCGCCTCGCACTCGAGGGGAGCCTGAAACGCACCAGGGCCCAAGTGCGGGTGGCCACGCACGCCGTGAGCCACCTCTCAGGGCAGGCCGCGAGCGTAGGGGAGCACGGTCTGGCGCTGGCGCACGCGCTCAGTCCGCTGGTGGCGGCGCGGTTGCCGCTGCTGGCCGGAGTCGTGTCGGTCGTCGGCAAGGTCGCGGCCTACCGGCGCA
>JBDTWC010000080.1:0-7960 GCA_040006875.1 Acidobacteriota bacterium
CGCGCCAGGGCCCGCCGCCGTCGCGCAGGAACTGCACCTCGGCGGCCGACTCGCCCACGTGCACGCTCGTCAACGGCCGCGCGGCAGCTTGCACGTCGTCGCGAATTGCGATGAACAGCTCCGGCGACACCGAGAACGGGGCGTGCGGGGCGGGCACGACCCGAACTTGCGCCGAGCCGAGCGACGCCCGCCGCTCGCGCGCCGCGGCCACGGCCGCGTGCCCATCCGCGTCGCAAAACCCCATCAACTCGTGGAACACGACCGCCGGCATCGCCATCTCGTCGAGCATCGCCGGCGTGACGAGCGCGTTGGCGATGTCGCCCACTGCGACCGTACCGCAGGCGCGCATCTCAGCGATCCCGGTCCGCACCGCCGCCATCTTCGCGCCCTCGTCAGCACGCTCGAACGACCCTCGCGCCCGCATCAGCTGTCCGACCCAGATCAAAAACTCTGGCTCCGGCGGCACCGCGCCGCGCAGCCACGACAACTCGAGGTGGGTGTGGGCATTCACGAGCCCGGGCAAGACCACGGCCGATCCCAGATCGATCTCGCGCCCAGCCTCGGGCGCGTGCGCCCCCTGTCCCACGGCGGTGATGCGATCGTGATCGACATGGACCCAGCCGTCACGCAGCCGCGGCTGATCGATCGGGCAGACCCACGCGGCCCGCACGAGCAGGGATGTCTCGTCCATGGTCGCGGCCGCTCAGGCGAGCGGAGACGGTGGTGGGTCGGCCTGGGCGCGCTGCCGTTTGCCGGCTGCACTCCGCGCCGGGTAGTTGACCAGCTCCATCGGCACGGTGCGGTCGCCCGCCGCCCGGGCCGTGGCCAGGGACAACTGACGCGGTAGCTCGCGCTCGCGGAACACGGGCGTGCCGAGCAACTCGTAGTGCATGGTGCGCCGCGACGCCGTGAAACCCGCGTCTTCGATGTTGCGCACGATCTCGAGTTCGTCCATGCAGTAGGCGGCGCCGGCGGCCGACACCACGTTCTCCTCGATCATCACGCTGCCCATGTCGTTGGCACCGAAGGCCAGACTGAGCTGCCCCACTTTCCCACCCTGCGTCACCCACGAGGCCTGCAGATTGTCGAAGTTGTCGAGCACAAGACGCGCGATCGCCAAGGTGCGCAGGTAGTCGATGCCGGTGGCTTCGCTGCCGCCGCGCTCGGTGTGGTCCGGCTGATAGCTCCAGGTGATGAAAGCGGTGAAGCCGCCGGTCTCGTCTTGGAGGTCGCGCAGGCGCAGCATGTGCTCGAGGCGCTCCTGGTCGCTCTCGACCGTACCGTACATCATGGTCGCGGTGGTGCGCAGACCGGCTCGGTGCGCCTCGCGCATCACGCCCAGCCATTCGTCCGACGACGCCTTGTTGTAGCAGTTGAGCAGCTTGCGTACCCGATCGACGAGGATCTCGGCGCCGCCGCCGGGCACGCTGTCGAGCCCGGCCGCGATCAGCCGCTGGATGACCTCCGTCACCGTCAGCTTCGCGGTCCGCGCGATGTGCAGCACCTCGGGCGGCGAGAGCGCGTGCAGCTTGAAATCTGGATAGCGCGACTTCACGCCGCGGAAGAGATCCTCGTACCACTGGATCGGCAAGTCGGGATTGTGGCCGCCCTGCATGAGCAGTTGATTGCCGCCGAGCGCAATCGTCTCGTCGATCTTCCTGTAGATCTCGTCGAAGCCGAGCACGTAGCCGTCGGCGTGGCCGACGCTACGGTAGAAGGCGCAGAAGTTGCAACGCGCCACGCAGACGTTGGTGTAGTTGACGTTGCGGTCGATGATGTAGCTGACGACGCCGTCGGGGTGCTTGCGCAGGCGCACGGCGTCGGCCATGCGGCCGAGCCACGCCGTGGGCGCGTGGCGATACAGCCACAGAGCTTCGTCGGCGGCGAGCCGGCCGCCGCTCAGAATCCGATCGCCGAGCGCGTCGAGGGTGACTGTCATGGATAGAACCGCAGCGGCGCCACGCTCGAGGCATGCCCGACCTCGACCGCCAGCGCGAGGAAGCGTTCGAGGCCCGCGCGCTCGCGGGTGCCGAACGCATAACGAAGATTATGACGCAGGTAGGAGCGAATGAGGTCGGTGCGCCGCCGGTCGCCGGCGCCGAACTGGCCTGCGATCTCCTCGCTGGCAGCGAGCCCGCGATCGCGCGTCGCCGACAGCGCGGCCAGATGTGCGGCGCCGAGCACGCCGGGCCGTCCGGCCCACGCGGCGTAGACAAACGGCAGGCCGGTGAACTCGCGCCACGCCTCGCCCAGGTCGATCTTCTCCACCCCTGCGGCGACCGGATCGATGGCCAGGGCCGGGTCGCCGATCACGAGCGCCGCATCGGCCTGCGCCAGCATCTCGGCCAAGACCGGCCGCACCGGCACAAACACCGGGTCGATGTGCCAGTGCTTTGCGCACAGCACGCGCGTCAGCGCCACCGAGGTGCGCGAGCTGGTGTCGACAGCCAGCCGTCGCACGCGCGCCAGCGGCGTGCGCGTGAACACGGCCACCGACAGGATCGGGCCGTCGGATCCAATCGCCATGTCGGGCACCAGCCGGTAGTCGCCGCCCAGGTACTCGACGGCAGGAATCAATCCGAGATCGACCGCGCCGGCGTGCAGACGGGCCGCGCATGTCGACGGCAGGTCGAACTCGACCTCGAACAACGCGCGCTCGGCCTCGAGGCCATGCACGAGCGGCCGCGCGTTGATGAACGAGACGGCGCTGACGCGAACCGGCGCGGTCATTCGTCGAGACGGGCGTGACGGCCGCTGCGCTCGGCCGGCGTCAGGCCAGCCGCGCTGATGTTGCGGCGGAGGTCTTCAAGGGTGGCGCGCCGCGGGCCGTGCGACAGGTCGTCGACCGCCGCTACGCCATCGAGATCGTCGGCGCCGACGGTGAGCGCCACCTGCGCCAGTTTCGGGCCGTAGAGCCTCCAATCGACCTGCACCGAGGGCACGTGCTCGAGAGCCAGGCGGGTCAGCGCCACCTGGCGCACGTCGGAGAACCCCGTGGTCGGCACGGCCGGATCGATGAGACGCGGCAACGGGGCCACCGCCCGCAGGTCACCGACGGCATCCTGCAAGGCGCGCACGGCGAGGAGCCACGCGGCGCGATCCTCCGGCTCGTGCTCGACGCCCACGACGCGCACGCCCAGCCCGGCGGCCCGCGCCTGCTGCACCGCGGCGGCGGCATTCGGCCCGACGTGACAGATAGCCACTTCGTCGAGGCCGGCGGCGGCGAGGGCCCGGCAGCCCTCTTCCCCGTCGAGCCCGAAGATGTCGTCGAGCGAGAAGCCGCGCAGCACCGTGGCGCCGGCCAGCGGCAGCGCCTGCAGCACGGCATCCACGGCCGCATCGAGGCTCGCCGGGGTGCCGGTGATGCGCACTTCGTGCGCGGTCGGCGGCGCCTCGGTCCAAGTAGTCGTCGTGCTCAGGTCGAGCGCGTGCACGCGCACGAACGTCGCGATGCCGCCGTAGCGACTGCGTCGAGCGTCGTCGGCCAGCGCGCCGAGCGCCAGGATGTCGGTGCTCTCCGCCAGGGCCGCGATGGTGGCCGCGTCGAGCCGCTGGCCGGCCCGCGCGCGGCTCGCGATCTCGTCGCCAATCGTCGCCCTCTTGTCAGCGGACATGGTCCATGCGCTCCACAATGGTCGCCGCGAGGTCCAGGGCAGCGCGCCCTTGCTCGCCGGTGACACGGGCCGGGCGTCGCTCACGCACGGCGTTCACGAAGTCGTCGAGCTCGCAGCGCAGCGGCTCGTCCTTGGCGACGTCGAGCTTGCCGCCGAGAATCGCGGGCCCTCCGGTCGGCCCGGGCCCGAGTGTCCAGTGCTCGACTTCCTGCGCGGCGTAGTCGATCGACAGGTAGCTCTGTGGCTGGAAGAAGCGAATCTTGCGAACGCGGTCGCGGCTGATGCGGCTGGCGGTGAGGTTGGCGATGCAGCCGCCGGCGAACTTGAGGCGCACGTTGGCGATGTCGATCCGCGGCGTGAGTACCGGCACGCCCACCGCTTCCACGCTGACCACCGGCTCGCCGACGATGGCGAGCAACAAGTCGAGGTCGTGAATCATCAGGTCGAAGACCACGTCGATGTCGAGGCTGCGCTCGGGGAAGGTGCCGAGGCGATGCACCTCGATGAAGCGCGGATGACTGAGCAGACCCCGCGCGGCCGTGACCGCCGGGTTGAACCGCTCGGTGTGCCCGACGGCGAGCTGCACCCCGCGGGCGGCCGCGGCGGCGATCATCTGGTCGGCCTCGGCCACCGATCGCGCCAGCGGCTTCTCGACCAGCACGTGCACGCCAGCAGCGATGAAGCCGAGCGCCACCTCGAGGTGCGCCTCGGTGGGCACGGCGATGGTCACCGCATCGACGGCGCCCAGCAAGTCGCGCCACTCGGTAAAGGGGGTGGTATTGGCCCCGGCCGCAATCTCTTGCGCCCGCGCCACGTTGGTGTCGACCACGCCCACCAGGCGCACGCCCGGCATCGTGGCCAGCAAGCGGGCGTGGTGCCGGCCGAGATGACCGACGCCGACCACGGCCAGCCGCAGCTCGTTCACGTTCATCGTGCGTCCTCCGCGGCGACCGCCCGGCCGACGACGGCGATACCGTGCTCGTCGGCGGCCGCGATCATCCGCGCCTTGTCGAACATCAGGGTCTTGCCGGCGTCGAGCGACAGCACCGTGGCGCCGACCCGCGCCATCGCTTGAATCGTAGGAAGGCCGACGATCGGCACGTCAAAGCGCATGTCCTGCTGCGGCTTGGCCACCTTCACCACGAGCACGCCCGGACCGGCGAGATCGCCGGCGCGCGCAATCACCGCGTCGGTACCTTCCATCGCCTCCACGGCGACCACCGCCGAGTGCTTCACGGCGATGGTCTGGCCGATGTCGAGACCGGCGATCACGTCGGCCATGCGATAGCCGAAGACCAGCGACTCGGATTCGGATGTGGTGGGCTGACGTGAAGTCATGACGCCGGCCTCAGCCAGCAGCGGTCGGAGCAGACGGGTCGAGTCGATGAGTTCGATGCCCCGCTCGCGCATCACGTCGGCGACCGCGCCGATGAGCGCGTCGGTGTTGCGCGAGCGCAAGCGCGCCACTACGCCCATGAAGGTGAGGTCGGGCAGCACTCCGAAGATCTTGGTGTGCTTGACTTGGCCGGCCATGACGGCCTGGGTCACGCCGGCCTTCTGTAGGACGTCGAGGCAGTGTCCGAGGTGCCCAAGCGACACGCGCGTGACCGGCACCGGCGGCGGTGCGGCCGCGGCGGCCTCGAAATCGGCGTCGGCTTCTTCCTTGACCGCGACGACCGTGATGTCGTGACCGAGGCTGCGGGCGGCCTCAAGCACCAGGAACGGGAACCGGCCATTGCCGGCAATCAGCCCGAGCTTCACCGCTGGCCTCGCCTACTCGTCGGTCTCGCCGGCACGGACATTGGGCCGACGCAAGGTGACGCCGCGCGACGACGAGCGGATGAACTCGACCAGGTAGCGCACTTCGGCACAGGTCAAGTCGGCCTCGCCGTCGATGGTGTCGAGCGCGCGGGAGGGCGTGAGGCGCGAGGTCAGGAGCAGCCGGTAGGCCCGCTTCAGCTGCCTCACGACGTCGGGGGTGAAACCGCGGCGCACCAGGCCGATGGTGTTGAGGCCGTAGACGCGGGCGCGATTGCCGACGGTCTTGGCAAACGGCAGCGCGTCCTTGGTCACCACCGAGTAGCCGCCGATGAACGCGTAGCGGCCGACGCGGCAGAACTGGTGCACACCGGAATAGGCGCTGATCTGCGCGAAGTCTTCGACCGCCACATGGCCGCCGAGCGTGGCTCCGGGCCCGAAGATGGTGTCGCTGCCGACGTGGCAGTCGTGGGCCACGTGTGCGTAAGCCATGAAGAGATTGCGATCGCCGATGTGCGTTTCGCCGCCGCCGCCGACCGTGCCGCGGTGGATGGTGACGCACTCGCGAAAGACGTTCGAGCGGCCGACGACCAGGCGCGTGCGCTCGCCGCGATACTTGAGATCCTGTGGCGGCAGGCCGATCGACGCAAAGGGAAAGATCTGCGTGTCGTCGCCGACCGTGGTGTCGCCCTCGATCACCGCCGCGGCACCCACCATCACGTTGCGGCCGAGCACGACGTGCGGGCCGATCACGGCCTGCGGACCGACGACCGTGCGCGCACCGATGACGGCCGTGGGATGGACGACCGCGGTGGGATGGATGCGCGCCTGGTCGCCATCCACCGCCATCACGAGCACCGCTTCGACGACCAGCGAACCGGCGACGTTGGCCGAGGCGCGGACGCGCGCAATCGGACCGCGCTCGCGCACCAGCTCCACTTCGAGCTGCAGGCGATCGCCGGGCACGACATGGCGCCGGAACTTGACCTCGTCGACCCCGCGCAGCGAGACCGTGGCGGCCGCCGATCGGCCCGGCCGCGTCAGCAGCATGAGCGTGGCGGTCTGGGTGAGCGCTTCGAGCATCAGCACCCCGGGCAGCAGCGGCACCCCGGGGAAATGGCCCTGGAAGAATTCCTCGCTGGCGCTGATCAGCTTGTAGGCCGACAGCTGGTCGTCACCGGTGCGCGGCCCGACGCCGTCGACGAGCACGGCCGGACAGCGCTGGTGATGGCGTTCGAGCAGGGAGGCAATGTGCACGCGTGGGGACTCGGCTGGCGATGGCGATGCCGTCGGCAGCCGGCTCCCGGGAACGGGAGCCGGCTGCCTGGCGGGCGTGCGGATCAGCGCCCCTGCGGCTTGGGCGCGGCGGGCGGCGCAGTCTTGGTGGCGAGGTCGAACTTCTTCACGACGTCGCTGGTGATGTCGAGCGAGGCGTCAGCCCACACGAGGCCCGAATCCGGACCGTTGAAGATGTAGTGCAGGCCGCGTTCCTTGCCAACCGACTCGATGATCGGCGCGATGCGGCGCTGGAACTCTTCCTGGAGCTGGTTCTGCAGTTCCTGCACCTCGGCCTGTGCGTCCTGCGTGGCGCGCTGCATATCGACGTTGGCGCGCTCGACTTGCTTGGTGAGGTCGGCGCGGGCCGCTTCGCTCATCACCGCGCCACTCTTGTCGAGTTTTTCCTGGAGCGACTGGGTAGCCTTCTGCTTCTCGTTGAGCTCGGCCACCTTCTTCTGCTGCAGGGCCTGCACTCGCGCGCTGGCCACCTTGCCGTCAGCCGACTCAGCCACGACCCGCTGCAACACCACGAACGCGATCTTGGCGCCCTCGGGGAACGGCAGAACGACGGCCGGGGCCGGGGCGGGGGCCAGGGCGGCCGGAGGAGCGGGCTTGGCGGTCGCAGGAGCGGCCGGCTTGGCCGGCGCTGGAGCGGCCGGAGTCTGGGCATAAGAAGAAGCGCCCGTCACCAGGACGAGGCCAAGGGCCACAACCATACGTCTCATTGCTGACATCCTTTTCGGCAAGACCGAGAAGCTTCGCATTTTACTCTACTATGCCGTGCCGAGTAAGATCGGACCGACCGCCTGTATTCAGAGGACCGTAATGCGCCGAGTGACGTTCGCTTACACGTTGATGCTTCCCTTGTTGGTCGCCGGTTGCGGCAAAGACACGGTGACCCCAACGACCCCAACGACCCCGACGACCGTAACCGATACGTTCACGGGCACGCTCACCATCAATGGCGCTACGTCCCACCCATTTCCCGTCGTCAGTGCCGCCGGCGGCGAGGTGACGGCCACGCTGAAGAGCATCGCCCCTGACGGCACGGCCGTCGTCGGCATGAGCCTCGGCACCTGGAACGGCACCGGGTGCCAGGCCGTGGTTTCGAACGACCGAGCCATCGTGGCCTCCGCCATCCTTGGCCGGGCCACGTCGGTCGGCACGCTGTGCGTGCGCATCTTCGATTCTGGTTCTCTCAGCGAGAGTCAAGATTACGAAGTGCAAGTCGTGCACCCCTGAGTTTCCCCTGCCGGGCCCGCCACGACGTGCGCGGGTCCGGGGCCGCGGCTATCGCCGCAACCGCCCCA
>JBDTWC010000081.1:0-7940 GCA_040006875.1 Acidobacteriota bacterium
CATGATCACGGCCGCTGCCGTGGCCGAGGGCCTGGCGCGCGGCGCCACCTCGCGCATCAGCAAGTTCGCGCCCGACGGCAAGTTCATCAAGTCGTGGGGCACGATCGGCGTCAAGCACGGCGAGTTCCGCACGCCCCACGCGCTGATGTTCGATCGCAAGGGCCGGCTGTGGGTGGCCGACCGCGGCAACCACCGCATCGAGATCTTCGACCAGGACGGCAACTACCTCGAGTCGCGCTATCAGTACGGACGCATCAGCGGCTTCTTTCTCAAGGGCGACACGGTCTACGCCATCGACTCCGAGTCGGGCCCCTACAACCACCCGAACTGGCGCGACGGCGTGCGCATCGGCCCGCTCGACGAGGATCGCGTCACCGGCTTCATCCCCCCGTTCGAGCGGGACGACCGCGTCTACCAGGGCACGGCCGGCGAGGGCGTGGCCGTGGACGCCGACGGCAGTGTCTTTGCGGCGGAGGGCCCGAACTCGCTGGCGCAGGCAGGCGGCGCCTTCACCAAATACGGCGTGGCGTCGAAGTAGCAACCACTCCGGCGGAGGAGCCGGGTGGTTCCGGTCGCCAGCGCGCCCCGGGACCGGCTTCCGCCTGTACAATCGTAGAATGCCCACACTGACAGTCGAAGGATTCGGTTCGTTCCAGGTCGCGGATGCCAAGCGGCTCGTGCTTGCCATCGAGCAGGATGCCGGCGTCGATATCCTGCACGCCTGCGGCGGCAATGCCCGCTGCACGACCTGCCGGGTCGAATTCATCGACGGCGAGCCGGCCACCCATACCGTGGCGGAACGCGATCGGCTCACCGCTCGCGCGCTCACGGGCGTGCGGCTGTCCTGTCAGATTCTGTGCGACCACGACATGACGGTGCGGGCGATCAGCCGGCTCGAAGGCTCCGGACGCGCCGACCCGGGCGGCACGCCGCAGGGGAACATCATGCCGCCGCCGGAGTGGGTCGAACACGACTAGGCGGCCGCCGCCGGCAGGCGCGATGCTCACGGACACGTTGTGCACGCGCTGCGGCCTGTGCTGCGACGGCACGTTGCTCGGTGACGTCGAGCTGACCGGCCCCGCGGAAGCCGCCCGGCTCGAACTATTGGGGCTGACGCTCGACGACGACGAAGCGGGCGTCGAGTTACTCGCTCTGCCCTGCACCGCCGCGCGTGGCACGCGCTGCACCATCTACGCCGATCGGCCGCAGTGTTGTCGAACGTTCGCGTGCCGGCTGCTGCAGCAGGCCGAAGGCGGCGTCGTTCCCGTCGCGATCGCAGTGGAGCGCATCGCCGCGGCGCGCGCGCAAGTAGCGCATGTGAAGACGTTGCTCGCTCGCGTCGAACGCCGGCCCGCGCGCCTTCCCCTGCAGGAACGCTACGCCGACGCCGTGGCCGGGATCGCCGCCGGAGAGTGGCGCGGCGTTGGCCACCGCGCGGCCCTGCACGCAGCCATGGCCGCTCTGGACCTGACCATCCGAACGACGTTTCTTTGATCGCGTTCAGCGCCCCGCGGGCAGCGCATTCCACGCCGCTTCGGTCGTGGCCCCGAGCTGGTGCTCCATCAGGATGCGCCACGCGCCTTCGTAGTTCGTGAGCAGCGCTTCCATCGTGGTGTAGCTTGACGTGCTGACGCCGGCCCGGTCGGTGGTCGTGTACTTGAAGATTCCGGTTTCGAAAGCGCTCGTGGCGTCGTCGCGCCGGGTCGAGAATCGGAACGCCACCGTGGCCCGCACGCCGTTCTTCTTGGCCGTCTGGATGTCTTTGCCCCAGCCGTCGAGGGCAGCGGCGATGAGCTTGGTGCCGTCCTTGGCGACCAGCACCGCCGCCGGGTGGTAGGTGCGGCCCATGGCCACGATGTCGTCGTCGCTCACCGACGCCGCCACTGGCCCCCAGACATCGCGGTCGATGGCTGCCGACGTGGCCCCTGGAGCCGCTGGCTGGGACGCCTTGGCGGCGGGCGCGGCTGGTGTTGCGGTGGCTTCCGCGGCGAGCAGCAGCAGGGCGAACGAGCACGCGGCGATAGCGTTGCGGGTCACGGGCATCTCCTGTGGGCGACGCCGGCGCCTGCCGGTAGGCGGACGCCAGGCAGTGGGTCGGATTGTACCGCCAACCCCTGCGCCCATCCATCATGGACGACTATCTCGTGCGCGGCGACATCACGGGTCCCGACGTGATGACGACCGACGAGCCGAATCACCAGCGCGGCTTCGCGATGCTCAAGCACGCGGCCTCGATCAGCACATCAACACACGGAACCGCAACACGCCGCCTATGAGCGGTGGGAGCAGCCGTATCAGGTGCTGAGCGTGGGCGACGTTTACGACATGAAGCGGCGCAAGGTCGTCATGCTCGGCACCGTCGCCAACCCTGCGCGGCCTCCGCCGGCCTATTGGAGCGTGAATCGCGGGGCGTCGTGGCCGGCGTCACCGCACGAGTCGCGTCACATGCGCGGCGATCGCCCGCCACTGCCCGTCCTGCTTATGCCAGACGTCGGTGTAACGGCCAGCGCCTGGGCGGCCATCGCTCGTCTCGTAGACGGTCTGCGCGTGGACGATGGCGGTGTCGCCGAAGAGGCGAATCTCCACCTCTTGACAGGTCAGGCTCTTGAGATTGGCAGGCCTGGCGATCTGTGCGAGGAAGCCGGCGCGGTCCACGATCGTGCCGTCGGGATTGGTGTTGCGAAAGTCGTCGGCCAGGATCTGCGCGAAGCGGGCCGTATCCGACGTGAACACCGAGCGCACGTAGTCGTCGTTGAGGAGCAACAGCGGGGCGCGGTCGTCGGGCGCGCCTGAGAACTGGTCGCTGGACATCGGGAAGTGCCTCCGGTCACGAGCATAGCGATCACCGGGACGGTTTGGCGTCGTTCCGTGGCAGAATTCCGGCCCATGGTCCGCCCCTGGCTCCCGCTCGTTGCGCTCCTCGCGCTGGTCGCCCCCGCGGCGGCGCAGCCTCGCCCCTCGCCCTCGTCGGGCAGCGGCACCATCTACGTGGGCTCCTACTCCGGCCATCTCACCGCCGTGGACGAAGCCACCGGCACGTTCACGAAGATCCCGCTCAAGACCGGCGCACCCTACGTGGTGCGGCTGTCGCCCGATCGGACGCGCTTCTACGTGGAGAGCGCCAACGAGGAGAACTTCGAGGTGGTCGACGTGCGCCGCCGCGAGACCCTCGACACCTTCACGCTCAGTAGCGGCGCGCGGCACGTGCGCGTGCTGGCCTTCGAGGTCGATCCGCAGCATCGCACCATGGTGGTCGTGACCAAGCCGGCCACCAAGCTCATCGACCGCTGGGAGATCGGCGCGCCGGAGTTCATCGTCTACGACCTGGCCACCCACAAGGTGGTCCGCACCGTGCCCTGGACCATCGATCCGGAACCGACGCACTTCTCGGTGGCGCTGCGTTTCTCGCCCGACGGCAAGCTGCTCTACGTGTTCGGCGATCAGGTCACGATTCTCGACGCCGCCACGATGGAGACGGTGGACA
Source organism: Acidobacteriota bacterium (assembly GCA_040006875.1). Taxonomy (GTDB): domain Bacteria; phylum Acidobacteriota; class Vicinamibacteria; order Vicinamibacterales; family UBA2999; genus CADEFD01. The sequence goes on from JBDTWC010000081.1 coordinate 3,485, forward strand.
CGTGGGATCTGTCGCGGCCCGACGATCCAGCGATGGGCCGCTTCGAGCCCGGCCCGTGGGACGACGCCGCCGATCCCGAAGGCACTGTCACGAGCCTGTTCACGATGCGCGACGCGGTGATGAACCGGAAGCTGCTCGTCGTCGGCGAGGTCAATCTCGGCAAGCGCACCGTGGCCGTGTTCCCGATCGGCCCGGAACCGGCCACCGGCAGCCTCAGCTTCACCATGTCGCCCGACCGCCGCTTCGCAAACGTACTGCGCGCCGAGATCGGCCATCACGAGCTGTGGACCATCGACATGGCGCAGCGCCGTGTGACCAACCGGGTCGACGTGCCCACGCGCACGCGCATGCAGATGCGCACCAGTTCGACCGGGCTGCTCTACATCTACGAAGCCGGTCGCACCATCGAGGTCTACGCCGCGGATGCGAGCAAGCGCCTGCGCACCATCGAACTCGATTCCGACATGATGTACGGCACGTTCGTGATCGTGCCGCCCGGGCCGGCGCCGCACTGAGGGTCGTTAGCCATGGAGACGGCGCCTCCAGCCCAGCGCCCGCCCGAACTGATCGCGGATGCCTCAGGCGTCGCGGCCGAAGTTGAGCGCCAGGGCTAGACGGAGCGCACCGGTTCCGGCGCGGTCGCCACGTCAACCAGCGCGTCGTAGAACGTGGCCGCGTTGCCCATGTCGGCGAGCCGCTGCGAGGTCACCTGGTTGGCGTTCTTGCCGTCGGGCGTGAGCTTGCGCCACCACAACGACACCGCTACGACGCACCCGGGCCGCGCCTTGTCGTTCACGCGGGCACGCGCACCGAAGGCGCCGCGGTCGTTGAAGATGCGCAGCCAGTCGCCTTCCTTGATGCCGCGCGGCGCCGCGTCGTCGGGATGGATGTCGAGGTGCGGCTCCTTCTCGCTGTCGAGGAAGAGCGGCAGGTTGCCGAAGGTCGAGTTGAGCAGGTGGCGCTGCGGCGGCGAGATGATGGCGAGCGGATACGTCTTGGCGCGCTCGGGCCAGCTCTGCGCCGACTCCACCGGCGGCGTGAAGGTGGGCAGCGGATCGAGGCCCATCGCCTGGGCCGTGTCGCTGTAGAACTCGCACTTGCCCGACGGCGTAGGAAACCCGCCCTCGGCAAACGGCGCGTAGCGTTCCGGCACGTTCATCCGCTGCCAGCCGTGTTCGAGCAGGTGCTCGTAGGTGATGCCGGCCATGCGCGGATGGGTCGTCTGCAGCGTCTGCCGGATCATCGTCTCGTCGTCTTCAAAGAGCGCCGGCTCGGTCAGCCCCATGGCCTTCGCGATGCGCCGGAAGACCTCGGTGTTGGGCAGCGCCTCGCCCACCGGCGCGATCGCCGGCTGGTTGAGCAGCACGTAGAGATGGCCGTACGACTTGTGGACGTCGAGGCACTCGAGCTGGGTGGTGGCGGGCAGGAAGATGTCGGCGTAGTCGGCCGAGTCGGTGTAGAACACGTCGTGCACGACGGTGAACAGATCGGGGCGCGAGAAGCCGCGCACCACCTTCTCGGAGTCGGGAGCGACGCACACTGGATTCGAGTTGTAGACGAAGAGCGCGCGGATCGGCGGCGTGGCCTCGAGCAGCGCGTCGCCGATCGAGCTGGTGTTGATGGTACGCGGATCGCTGCGCAGCAGGTCAGGGCGTTCGAGCGCCGAGTGATTCATGCCGTAGAAGTCGCCGGTGCTGAGCAGCACCCCGCCACCGGCCTCGCGCCAGGCGCCGACCAGGGCCGGCAGACACGTGATGGCGCGCACGGCCGCACCGCCGCCGCGATGACGCTGCAGCCCGTAGTTCACGCGAATGGCGACCGGCTTGGTGGTGGCGTAGTCGCGCGCCAGGTTCACGATCGTGTCGGCGGGAATGCCGCAGATGTCGGCGGCCACGGCCGGCGGATACTGCTGCACCCGCTCGCGCAGCGCCTCGAAGCCCACGGTATGACGGGCCACGTAGTCGGGGTCGTGCCGGTCTTCGTTGATGATCACGTGCATCATCGCCAGCGCCAGCGCCGCGTCCGTGCCCGGTCGCACCGGGAGGTGGTCGGTGCCCTTCTCCGCGGTGAGGCTGCGATAGGGATCGATGACCACCACCCGGGCGCCGTGCCGCTTGGCCTGCTGTACACGGGACCAGTAGTGCAGGTTCGAGGTGATCGGATTCGAGCCCCAGATCAGGATCAGCTTCGCTTCGTCGACGCGCTCCGGGTCCATGCCCACGCCGCCGCCGAGCGTGAGCCTGATGCCGACCTTGCCGGCCGATGAGCACAGCGTGCGATCGAGCCGCGACGCGCCGAGGTGGTTGAAGAAGCGGCGGTCCATGCCGGCGAAGTTGAGCAGCCCCATGGTGCCGGCGTAACTGTAGGGGCAGATGCCTTCGGGGCCGTCGGGCGAATCGATGATGGCCTGGAACTTCGCGGCGATGGTCGCCACCGCTTCAGCCCACGTGATCCGTTCCCACGTGCCGTTGCCGGGGCCCTTGCTGCCGACGCGGCGGTGCGGATACACGACCCGGCTGGGCGCGTAGGTGCGCTCGAGATAGCGCGACACCTTGGTGCACAGCGCGCCGTCGGTGAACGGATGCGACTTCGATCCAGACACCTTGGTGGCGACGCCGTCCTCGACCGTGGTCTCGAGCGCGCAGGTATCGGGGCAGTCGTGCGGGCAGGCGCCGCGCACCACCCGGACGTCGGGTGCGGCTACATTCATGACCCGAGCATAGCGCGGAGGCGCGGCCCACCGGAACTGGCGACGCGTGGCCCGCGGGCGAGGATAATGGCCGCGTGACCCGACGCGACGTGTTCACCCTGGCCGCCGTCACGTGGCTCGCAGGCCGCGGCCGCCGGCTGCAGGCGCTGGCCGCACCACAGGCCCGGTTGGGCTGGCATCGCCTGGGCGCCGATGCCTGGATGGTCGAGCACGGCGGCGGCAACACGACCGTGCTGGCCGATCGCGGCGGCGCCATCGTGATCGACACGAAGATGCCTGGGGTGGGCGGCGTGCTTGCGGCCGAAGTCGCGGCGCGCGTGGGCCCCATCGACACCGTGATCCTCACGCATCACCACGGCGACCACGCCGGAGGTCTGCCCGCGTTTGGCGGCCGGCCGATCCTGGCCCAAGCCAACGCCGCCGCCAGAATCCGCGCCGACGTCGCCACCGCCATGGCGCAGGCCACGGCCGATCCGGCCGCCGCAGCCCGCGACCTGCTCACGTCGTTGGCCACCGACTTCGACTACCCGACCACTCTGGAGTCCACGCGGCTGATCGAACAGTTCGTGCGGTCGACCGCTGGTACAGACCCTGGTCGAGCGTTGCCGACAACGGCGGTGGACGCGCGACACACCGCCACGTTCGGGACATCGGCGTTGGATCTGGTACACGTGGGGCCGGGCCACACCGACAACGACCTGATCGTCGCGGATCGGCGCCGCGATCTGATCGTCGCCGGCGATCTCGTGTTCGACGGCTACCACCCGTTTGTCGACGATCGCGCCGGGGCGAGCACCGTTGGCTGGCAACGCTCGCTGGCCGCGGCGCTGGCGCTGGCCGGCCCCGCGACGCGAATCGTGCCGGGCCATGGCCGGGTCGTGACCCGAGCCGGCCTGGTCGAGCAGTCGCGATACTTCGATCGAGTCCGAGAACTCGTCACCGCCGGGCGCGCCCGCGGGCAGACACGCGATCAGGTGATGGCGACGCCGATCTCGCGCGACCAGCTGGCTCTGGGCTTTGCCAGCGAGTGGCCGCACACGCTCGGCGTCGTGTTCGACGAGCTGGCGGGCGGTTAGTCATGGCGCGGCACGAGCCCACGGACCGGATCGGCCGGATCGACGACCCTGACCTCACGCGGTGGGAGCCGCCAGGGCTGGAGCCCGGCCACCGCGGGCGGCGACGTGTGGCGCGACAGGCCGGCACACTCTCTGCCAGCCTGACCCCGGGTGGCGGTCATCAACGCCCCCTGCCTGAGGACGTGCTGCGTCAAGCGTCGCAACGGCTGCAGGTCGTCGCGCTGCTCGGGGCCGCCCTGTGGGCGATCAGCACAGTGTTCTATCACCTCATCGATCGGGCGTTCGCGGCCGGCGACGCCAGCTGGCTGGCACTCAAACCGTCGGACGCTATCGTCGGCCTCGGCATCGTCACGTCGCTGGCGTTCTATCGCTACCTGCGAGTCCCCAATCGCAACCCGCGGACGGCGCTCGACGTGGGGCTCGTCTACATGGTGGCCACCGCCCTCATCGCCGGCGTGATCTTGCATTGGGATCCGATCCCCAACAGCCCGACCATCCCGAACGTGTCCTGGATCGGTGTGTTGGTGCTGCTGTTTGCGGCCGTCGTGCCCACCGACCCGCGCAAGATGGCGCTGGCCGGGACGCTGGCGGCCGCGATGAGTCCTCTGGGCATGCTGATCGCGCGAGCCCGGGGAACGTGGCTGTTCGAGTCTCCCCTCACCGCGCTCAC
>JBDTWC010000082.1:0-7928 GCA_040006875.1 Acidobacteriota bacterium
CGAAGTACCTGTTCATCGAATCGCCCACCAACCCGATGCTGTCGATCACCGACCTCGCCGGCGCCAGCGAGATCGCCCACACGCACGGCGTGCGCGTGGTCGTCGACAACACTTTCGCCAGCCCCTACCTGCAGCGGCCGCTCGATTTCGGCGCCGACATCGTGCTCCACAGCACCACCAAGTTCCTGAACGGCCACAGCGACAGCGTCGGTGGCGTCGTGGTCGTCAAGCACGACGACGACGTGGAGTGGATGCGCTTTGTGCAGAACGCGGCCGGCGCGATCCTCGGGCCCATGGACGCGTGGCTGGTGCTGCGCGGCACCAAGACGCTGCCCATCCGCATGGAACGCACCAACGACAACAGCATGCGCATCGCCGACTACCTGGCGGCGCATCCGCGCGTGACCCGAACCATCTACCCGGGACTCTCCTCGCACCCGCACCATGCCCTGGCGACGCGGCAGATGAAGGGCTACGGCGGGCTCATCTCGTTCGACGTCGGCTCTCTCGACCGCGCCCGCGAGGTGCTCGGCCGCTTCCGTCTGATGGCGCTGGCCGAAAGCCTGGGCGGCGTCGAGACCTTGATCTCGCACCCCGCGATGATGACCCACGCCTCGGTGCCCGTCGATCGGCGCGCCGCGCTCGGCATCACCGACGGCCTCATCCGCATCTCGGTCGGCATCGAGGACATTCAGGACCTCACCGACGATCTGGCCCAGGCGCTGGGCTAGCCGTCTACTCGCCGCCCGAGGCGACGCTGTCGCGGACCCAGGCAGCGTAGGCCCGGCTCCCCTCCGCGTCGCACACGAGCAGTTCGGGCAGGTCGTAGGGATGGGCCGCCGCGAGGCGGGCCGCCACCTCGGCGACCCGGTCGCGCGTCGTCTTGATCACCACCTGGCGTTCGAGCGCTACTTCGACGGCGCCGCCCCAGCGATAGATCGATCGGCCCGGCTCGAGCACATGCACGCAGGCCGCGAGCCGTGCTTCGATCAGCGCGCGCGCGAACGGCTCGACCGACGAGCCGGCGGGCCAGCTGGTGAGCACGAGACAAACCGGCGGCGGAGTTTCCACTTGTACTCTCAAGAAAGTTCTTGTACTTTTGTTGCGGTCGCGATACAAAGCCCTTGTACTTCGACCGGCAACTCGATATTCTGTCATCGACTCCATGGCTGATACACCTACCAGCGAGACCGCCAGCGCGCCGAAGCCCGGCGCCACCGCGCGTGGCCGACGCCTGGTCAGCTATGCCCTGCTGGTGCTTGCGGCGGTGGTAGTGATTGACTCGATCGCCGGCGAAAATGGCCTGCTGGCACTGGCCCGCGCGCGGCATGAGCTGCGCACCCTCGAGAGCACCGTGCAGGCGGCGCGGATCGAGAACCAGCGGATGCTCGAACTGGCGCGCCGCTACCGCGAGGATCCGGCCACCATCGAAGAGCTGGCGCGCAAGGATCTGGGCTTGATCAAGCCCGGCGAGAAGCTCTTCATCATCCGCGACCTGCCCGCCAAGCCGGGCCGCTGAACCGGTCGCACGCCCGTGCTACGCTAGCCCCTCCGCGCGCCGATCGACGGCCTGGCGCGGCGATTCAAGGAGCAGTGATGGCACGTACGGCAACGGCGGAGTGGAAGGGCGATCTGATGGGTGGGGGCGGCACGGTGGCCCTCGGCAGCGGCGCATTCGAGGGCAGCTACTCGTTCTCGAGCCGGTTTGAAGACAAGCCCGGGGCCAATCCCGAGGAACTCGTCGGCGCCGCGAATGCGGCCTGTTTCTCGATGGCGCTGGCCAACGCGCTGGCCAAGGCCGGCTTCCCGGCCACGTCGGTGAAAACCACCGCCAGCGTGCACCTCGGCAAGGACGACAAGGGCTTCCTGATCACGCGCATCGACTTGGTGTGCGTGGGCGCGGTGCCTGGCGTCGACGACGCCACTTTCCAGGAGCACGCCGCCGCCGCCAAGTCCGGCTGCATCATCTCGCGCGCGCTCGCCGCCACGGAGATCACACTCAGCGCCACCCTGGCCTAGCGCTCTCGCGGATGGCCCGCGTTCACCTCGTGCACTGGGCTCCGGTCGAGGGCCGGACCCGGTGCGCGGATCTCGCCAGCTTCGGCCTACCCGACACTCAAGCCGTCCTTGCCCAAGGCGCTCCGTTCCTCGTCAGCCCGCCGCTCGACGGCCGTGCCGCCCGGCTCTCTGTATGCCGGCCGCACGCTCGCGCAGAAGCTCGGCCTCGCCGCCAACGAGCGGGTCGCTGTCGTGGGCGCGCCGTCGGGATTCGCCGGCCTGCTCGGAACACTGCCCGCAGGCGCGCGCCTCAGCGCGGATCCGACCGCCGCGGCGCAGCGCTTCGTCTGGTTCGTGAGGAGCCGGCGCGAACTCGACCTGGCACTGGGGCATCTGAGCGCGCTGGTCACGATCCAGACCGCGTGGCTGGCGTGGCCGAAGAAGGCATCGGGGACGAGTACCGACCTCGACGGCAACGTGGTGCGCGAGGCCGGGCTGGGCGCAGGCCTCGTGGACTTCAAGGTGTGCAGCATCGACGCCACCTGGTCGGGACTGGCGTTCAAGCGCCGTCGCCGCTGACCAGGCGCCCGACTCCCCTACTTTTTCAACTGCTCGATGTACCAGGCGACGCGCGCCACGGCATCGCCGTGCGGCTCGAGCCCCTTCACTTCGTAGCGGATGGTGCCGCCGGCATCGACGTAGAACGTGGTCGGGGTGTCGAGCACGTTGAGCGCGGCTTCCGCCGCGGCGCGGGCCGAGCGCAGCACCGGCATGGCGAACTTGCGCTCCGCCATGTAGCGCTCGAGACGCTTGGGATCGTCGTCAAGACTGACCAGCACGAAGCGCACCTTCGGGTCATCCTTGTAGCGCTCGTAGGCCTGCTGCACAAGCGGCATCTCGGCGCGGCACGCACCGCACCACGACGCGAAGAAGTTGAGCAGCGTGACCTTGCCCGGCTCGGCCAGCAGAGTCGCCGGCGTGCCGTCGATGTTGGTCGTGGCCAGCGGCGGCAGCGGTTGGCCGAGGGCCGAGCCGACCAGGGCGAGGCGGCGCTCCTCGCGGCGCCGTTCGAGGTCTCGATCGATGGCCGCGGTGGCGTCGCTCGCCGACGTGCCCTCGGCGGCATACAACGCCGCCAATGACGCTTGCGCCGACGCACGCATGGCCGGCGCTCCGCCCTGCAACGACAACGCTTCGTAGTAACGCTCACGCGCGATGTCGGCAGCGCCGCTCTTCCGGGCCAGCTCGGCCCGATGGAACTGGTTGAGGAAGTCGGCGCCGTTCCACAGGCGCGCCGATTCCTCGAGCTTGGTACCGGCCGTCGCCAGATCCCCCTGCAGGAACGCGGCCCAGCCAATCAGATCGGCGGCCTGCGCGTGGTTCCGATCGCGCGACGCCTGCACCTTTCCTTCAAGCTTGTAGGCACTGCGGTTCTCGAGGATGAGCGTTTCACCGGCGACCGCGCCAGCCTCGGCCAGGGCGCGCACGCGGCCCACGGCGCCCGGACGCGCCAGCATCAGCGCGGCGCCGGCGTAGTAGGTGCCGGGATCCGGCCGCAAGGCGACGCGACGATCGAGCGCGGCGGACACCTCGGCCAGCGGCGCGTCGGGCCACGCCTGATAGGCGCTGAGCAGCCGGTCGTAGGCGTCGATGAGACGCGGGCTGTGCGGATACGCGCGCACGAACGCGACGGCATCGGCGGCGGCCTTGGCGGCCGCGCCGCTCTTGAGCGCGGCGTCGATGCCGGCCACCGCGGCCGTCGCGGCATCGGGCGCGATCGTGGCCTCGGCGCTACGGCCGAGCGCCGCCAGGGCCCGGGCGCGGCCCCGCTGCGCGTCGGGGTCATCGCGCGCGAGCGCCAGCGCGGCGTCGATCTCGGCCAGGGCCGGCGTGGCCTGACCGTCGAGCAACAGCGCCTCACCGAGCGCCACGTGCGGAGTCGCCCACGTTGGCCGCAGCGTGATGGCGCGCTGATACGCGGCCAGCGCGCGCGGTCGCTGATCGACCTCTTCGTGCCAACCCGGAAACGCGCCTTCCGCCTGCCAGCCGCGAAACGCCGCGATGCGGCCGAGGCCGAGTTGCGCGTCGGCGCCGACGGCGGCGTCCCCGGCGGCGCGCTCGAACGCCTTGAGCGCCGACGACGTGTGCAGCAGGCGCCAATCGAGCTGTCCAAGCACCTCGAGCAGACCGGCGTCGTTGGGCTGACGTTGCAATCCCGTGGCGATGGCGGCGCGCGCCGCCGGAATCTCCTGGCGACTGAGGTGGGCCAGAGCCGTGGCCCTGGCGTCGAGATGAGGCGCGCTCGATTGCGCGCCAGCGCCTGGACCCGCAACCACGAGCGCAGCCACGAGCGCCGCGGCGCCGCCCGCGAGCCGCAGCTCGCGGCCGGTCATCGGCGGCCGCCGCCCGCGGCCGCGGTGCCGGGCTTGTCGTCCACGACGGCGCGGATGAGCGGCTCGATCTGCTCTTGCGTCATCTGCCCCGGGTGGTAGAGGCGCACGATGCCGGCGCGATCGACGACGACAACCGTGGGCGAGGTGCTGGCGCCATAGCGCTTGAAACTCTCTTCGCTCACCGGCACCGACAGGCGCTTCAGCCACGGGTAGTTCTGGTCGCGGATCTGAGCGATGTAGGTCATCTCTTCAGCGGCCGGCGCGGCCTTGCGCGCCGCCACGTAGCCGTAGCGCTGCGTGGGGGCCACGACCGTGAGCCCCTTACTGCCGTAGGTGGCGAGCATCTTCGCGAGCACCGGACCCATGGCCTTGCAGTCGGGACACCAGTGCGCCCAGAAGAAGACCACGAACGGCTTGCCCTTGAGCGCGGCCAGCGTCGTCGGCTTGGCGCCCAGATACTCGGCGGCCTCGAGAGCCGGGGCGGCCTTGCCTTCGAGCGACAGCAGATTGATGTTCTTCTGGATGCGCGTGCGGATCGAGGTCGTCTTGAACTCGGCCAGTGCTTCGTTGAGCAGCGACACGGCGTCGGCGCGCGCGCCTCGTTCCGCCAGCACGTTGGCGCGCACTTCGATGGCCGCGCCGATTGCGATCGGCAGACGCGGCTCGTCGTCCATCTTGCGGGTCTTGAGCGCGACCTCGCACAGGTCGAAGGTCTGCTCGGCGTAGGCCTGCGCCTGATCGAGCTCCTTGGCGGCGAGCGCGCCGCGGCCGAGCCACGACAGCGCTTCGAGCGCCTCGGGCGTGGTGCCCTTGCTCTTACGGTAGGCGGTGAGAATCTGCTCCCCACCGGCGAAGTCGTTCTTCGCGATGGCGGCGCGCACGTCGGTGATGACACTTTGTGGCGCGGCCACGGCGGGCGCCGGTGCAGCCCCTTGCGACGGTGACTGTGCCTGCACCGTGATGGCTGCACCCGCGGTCAGCGCGAGCACGACGGTCCAACTCGAGATTCGCGTCACGGGGACACTCCTGGTAGAGAAAGCGCGCCCGGATGGAAGCCATCGAGCGCCCGCGGATAGCGGCGCTCATCTTACCGCGTCACGCCGGCCCCGCAAGGGCTGTCATGACCCGTGCGCATGACGCCCAGGCGGCCTCCGCGTGACCCAACAGAGGGGTCCGCTGTGTTCGCCGGCCCGGTTGCGCGCCGCGCGGACCGAATGAGACAGACTACGGCTGATGTGGTTCACCGAGATCGTGCCGCTGGCCATCGCCGCGCTGGGCGGCGCCGTGGTGGGCCTCGAGCGTCAGCGGTCCGGACACGCCGATGGCCCCCGCGCCCGTTTTGCCGGCATCCGCACCTTTACCCTGCTCGGCCTGCTCGGCGGGATTGCCGGTCAGTTGCTCGCCGGCGGATCGGCGGCGCTCGCCGCGGCGCTGGTGGCCGGCGGCGTGGGCCTCGTGGTGGCCGCCTATGTCGCGGCCAGCCGAGTGGACATCGATGGCACCACCGAAACCGCGGCCCTGGTCGTGCTTGCGGCAGGGGTGTTGGCCGGCACCGGCAACACCGGACTGGCAAGCGGCCTGGCTGCCACGACCGGCCTGCTGCTGGTCGAGAAGTCGCGCCTGCACGCGCTGGTCGAGCGTATCGACGGCGACGACTTGCGCGCGGGAATCCGGTTTGCAGCCATGGCGATGGTGGTACTGCCCCTGGTGCCGACGGGCCCCTTCGGCCCTGACGTCGGAGTGCGCCCGCGCGAGTTGTGGATGCTGGTGCTGTTCTTCAGCGGGCTGAGCTTTGCCGGCCACATCAGCCACAAGATGTTCGGGCCTCGCCGAGGCCTCACGGTGGCCGGAGCGATCGGTGGCCTGGTCTCGTCCACCAACGTCACGCTCACCTTCGCGCGCGCTAGTCGTGACGACGTCGCGCTGGCGCGCGCACTGGCCTTCGGCGCCATCGCGGCGAATCTCGTGCTCTTCCCGCGCGTGCTGGCCGCCACGGCGGTCCTCAACCCGCCGCTGGCGCGGCTGCTGCTGCCGTGGCTCCTGGCCCCGATGGGGATCGCGGCCGCCGTCACGGCGTGGGGCCTTCGCCGGCCTGGCGCCGGCACGCCGGGCCCGGCCACATCCAGCAATCCGCTGCGGGTCGGGGCGGCGCTGCAGATGGCGCTGCTGTTCCAGGTGGTGCTCTACGGCGTGGACGCCGCGCAGACTTGGTTCGGACAGGCTGGACTCTTCACATCGGCCGCGGCGCTCGGCCTGACCGACGTCGACGCGCTCACGGTCACGATGGCCCGAGGCACCGCCGCGCGGGCCGGACTCGACGCCGCCGCCCGCGCCATTACGGTCGGCGTGTTGGCCAACACTGGTTTGAAGGCGGCCATTTCGGTCGCCCTGGGCCGGGGATCCTACCGTCTCGTGGCCGGCTTCACGCTGGCGGCCATGGCAGTGGCCTTGGGCGGCGCCTTGCTGCTGTGGTGACACCCGATCGCAATGCCACTGCACACGGCATGCGGCTTGCGTCTACGCCGTGGCGAGAGGTGATCATGACGACCTTCATTCGCCGGGTGTTCGGCGCGCTCGGTCTCGACCCGGCCACATTCGAAGATGTCGAGGCCGACCGCTCGGCAACCGGGCAAGCGGTCCTGGTCGTGCTGCTCGCGAGCATCGGCGCCGGCCTTGGCAATACTGACCTGGGCTCGTCGGCGCCCCGGATCATCGTGGTCGCGGCGGCCGCGTCGATCCTGGCATGGGCGACCTGGGCAGGGCTCATCTACTACCTCGGCACGCGCGTGCTGCCCGACCGCGACACCCGCGCCGACTTCGGCGAGGTCTTCCGCACACTGGGATTCGCCGCGGCGCCCGGCATGTTCCGGGCCTTCGAGGTGTTCGGGAACACGCGCTGGTTCGTGCTGCCCCTCACGTCCCTGTGGATGATCGTGGCCATGACGATCGGCGTGCGGCAGGCGCTCGACTACCGCACGACCACGCGGGCCGTGGCTCTGGCCCTGCTCGGCTGGGGCGTGGCGATGGGTATGGCGATCGTGGTGGGAACGCTGCTCTCGACACCCGTGTCGTGAGGACGCCACAGCCATGGCGACGTGCCGGTCGGCCGAGCCCGACGTCCAGCCGGGTCCCGCGGAATCACGCGGCGGTGGGACGGGCGTACTGCCCAGACTCGGTCCGGCACAGATAACCCGACTCGATGCGCCAGTACCACCGAACACACGCGCGGCTCGAGCGCCCAGAGCCGCTCCGCCTGATCCAAGGTGAGCGCCAGCCCTGGCATCTCGTCGTATTCGCGCCTGACGGCGGTGAGGGCTTCTCCCAAACCTGTGCCGGCGGGGTTTGCATCGGGAATCATTTGCTCCATGAGTCTCCTCCTGCTGATGCTGGCCAACCGCTTCCCGTACTGCGCGGGCAGCCATCCCTGGCGATAGCGAAACACGTGCCACGGGTAGAGCCGGTCACCCGGGCGAAATCGGCAGGCCACGCCAGTCATCCGTGCCAGCGCCGTGAAATCCTTCGTCGGGCTGCGTCTTA
>JBDTWC010000083.1:0-7879 GCA_040006875.1 Acidobacteriota bacterium
CACAATGCCGCTGCTCATGAATGCTCAGGCTCAGGGAGGCGCAGTTGGCCGACCCGGGGCGGGCTCATCGGAGGTCTACATGCGATCTGGTCTGGTGTGGTTGTTTGCACTCGCTGCTCTCATCGCTCCGCTGACCGCGGAGGCCCAAATCACTACCGGTGTCTTGCGCGGCGTAATTTCCGACGAATCCGGCGCCGTGCTGCCGGGTGTCACGGTTACGCTGCGCGGCCGGGCCGTGCCCGGTGCCCCCACTACGGTCACCAACGAATCGGGCGTCTACCGCTTCGTGAACCTGCCGCCGGGCAGTTACGACGTCACCGCGGAACTGGCTGGCTTCTCGACCAGCACGCAGACCGGCATCCAGGTCTCGCTCGGCGGCACCGCCGAGATCACCGTGCAGCTGAAGGTCAGCACACAGCAGGAGACCATCACGGTCACCGCCCAGGCGCCGGTGGTCGATTCGACCAGCAGCCAGGTCGCCACCAACTACTCGCGTGAGTGGGTCGAGAATGCGCCGGTGCGCCGTTTCACCTTCTTCGACCTGATCAACGCGGCGCCCGGCGTCAGTCCGGCGACCTCGACCAGCTCACGGTCGCAGTCGTTCGGCTCGGCCACCAACGAGAACATGTACCTGCTCGACGGCACCGACCTCGCCGCGCCGCTGACCGGTGCAGCCTGGCCGTGGCCCAACACCGACGCCATCGAAGAGGTGCAGGTGCTTTCGCTCGGCGCGCCGGCCGACTACGGCAACCTGGCCGGCGCGGTCTTCAACGTGGTCACCCGCCAGGGCAGCAACCAGTTCAAGGGCGACCTCAACTTCTACTACCAGAACCAGAGCCTGACCGGCCGCAACACCGACGACGCGCAGGACGACGGTCTGCCCTACAACCGGAAGCAGTTCCGCGACTCCACGGTGCAGCTCGGCGGGCCGATCATGAAGGACAAGTTCTGGTTCTTCGGGTCGTTCCAGTACCAGCAGGACAGCGACTCCCAGCCCGGCACCGACCCGAACTATCCGGCCGCGTCCTCGGGCAAGCGCTACTTCTTCAAGCTGAACTACCAGATCAATCAGAACAACCGCCTGCAGGCGCAAATCCACAACGACTTCTACCGGATCCCGACCCGCGCCACCGCCAACGACGCGCCCAGCTCGGTGCTCATCGAAACCGGCAGCAACCCGTCGCCGGGTTTGCTATGGTCGTCGGTGCTCACGCCCACGACCGTGCTCGAAGCCCGCTACTCGGGCTTCTACGGCGTGGACCACGGCGATCCGCTCAACGGCGGCCCGCGCACGGCCCGCCGCTTCAACGACCTCGACTCCGGCGCCATCACCGGCGGCATCTACTCCTGGTACGACGGCAAGAGCGCCAAGACGGCGTTCTCGGGCAAGGTCACGAAGTACGCCGACAGCTTCCTGGGCGGCAGCCACGACTTCAAGGTCGGGGTGCAGTTCAACAGCGGCCTCGGTGAGTACACCTACGGCAACAACGACTACATCTACACCTACGGCAGCGAACCCGCATACGGCTACACACAGCTGCCCTGGAACCAGGGCGGTCGCCTGCGCGCGCTCGGCGTGTTCGCCGACGACACCTACAAACTGGGTCGCGCCACCGTCAACATCGGCGTCCGCTACGACGACAGCAAGGCCTACTTCGTGGCTCAGGACTTTCTCGATCGCGAAGGAGCGCCGACCGGAACGAAGTCGGCGGCGGTCGACCAGGTGTTTCGCTGGAAGGCCGTGTCGCCGCGCTTGGGCCTCAACTTCAAGCTGAACGAGAGCGGCTCGACGCTGCTCAAGGCCCACTTCGGCCGCTACTACCGCGGCATCGTCACCGGTGAGTTCGACAACACCACGCCATCGATCACCCCCAAGTACACCTTCGACGGCACCTACGACAGTGCCGGGAATCCACAAGGCCGCAGTCTGCTCTCGGACACCTCGCAGCTGTCGGTCGATCCCAACCTGAAGAATCCCTACACCGACCAGTTCATCCTGGCCGTCGAACAGCAAATCGGACCCGACATCGGCTTCTCGGTCAACTACGTCGGGAAGCGGAGCAAGCGGCAGACGGCGTTCCCCGATATCGGTGGCACCTACCGGCTGGTGAACTACGCGGCCCCGGCCGGCGCTGACGTCTCGCAGGTCTACCAGCTCACGAGCGGCATGGCCTCGCGCTCCTTCCAGCTTTCAAACGACGACCGCATGGACTCAAAGTACAACGGCGTCGCCTTCGAGCTCAAGAAGCGCATGTCGCACCGGTGGCAAGCCAACTTCGGCTTGACCCTGTCGAAGAGCACCGGCCGTCAGGGCTCAAGCTCGGCGCGGGCGTCACCGACCACCTCGCAGACCAGCACCGCCGGCATCTTCGGCCAGAACCCGAATGACTTCATCAACAGCGACGGGCGCCTGGTCGGCGACCGGCCATTCGTGCTCAAGACGCAGTTCATCTACCAGCTGCCCTGGGGCATCACCTCGTCGATGAACCTGCAGAGCCAGAGCGGCCGGGTCATCTACGACGAGATTCGCGTGCCGGCCAGCGTGACCGGCTTGACGGGCATCACGAGCCGCGTCATCGCCAATCGCAGCGACGGCGACCTGCGCACCAAGCACTGGACCACCGTCGATGCCCGGGTCGAGAAGTCGTTCACGCTCAAGGGCACGGCGGAACTGGCCGTGTTCGGCGACTTCCTCAACTTGAACAACAGCGACGCCAACGAGAGCGTGCTCGACCGCCGCCTCGGGAACGCAAACTTTGCGGTGCCGTCGCGCTACATCCTGCCGCGGCGCCTGATGCTGGGCGGGAAGTTCCGCTTCTAGAGCCTGAACTCCGGGCCCGGATCTCGGCCCCGAGAGGGAACTGAATGAAGTGAGAGGGCGGTTCTTCGGAGCCGCCCTCTTGCGTTGTACTGGCGAGTGCGCCGGCGGGTGATGGCGCGTGGGTGCGCGGCGCGCCGTCATGCGGTGACCGGAGGCGAACGACCAGGCCGGCGGACGGTGCGGTGTCGTCAGCGGGGCAGCGTGTCGAGCCGCTGCCGCAACTCGGCGGCGAGGGCGGCGTCACCGGCCTCGCGCGCCAGCGACACCGCGCGGGTCAAGGCCTGTCGCGCGCTGTCGGGATGTCCGCTGGCCGTCAGAGCCAAGGCCAGCGTGTCGAGCAGGCGCGGGTTGGTGGCGCCGTTCATCTGGTTGATCTGGGCGGCGATCGACAGCGCCGTGGTCGGATCGCGAAGCGTGGGCGGCTCGGCGGTCAGTAGCAGACGCGCCAGGTTGTTGGCCAGGCCCAGGTCATCGGGATGCGCGGCCTGCGCCTTGGTGAGGAGCGCGATGGCGTCGGCGCTGCGCTGCAGTGTCACCCAGGCGAAGGCCAGCGCGCTGGCCACGGCGGGATCATCGTGGCCGCCCGCCACGGCCGCTTCCAGGTCCGGCACGCCGCCGGTGACATCGCCGAGCGACACGCGCGCCATGCCGCGATTGACGCGCGCGCGCAGACGCAACGGGTCGAGCGCCAGCACCCGGTCGTAGCCGGTCACGGCGCGCGCCAGCCGTCCCGCCTGAGCGTCGGCGTCGGCCACGGCTTGGGCCTTGTTCGCCTGCAGCACCGACAGGGCCCGGCGTCCGGGCGCGTGATCGGGCACGAGGGCGACGAGCCGTTCGTACTGCAGCATGGCGGCATCGGGCCGTCCCTCGGCGCTGAGCGCCTGCCCGAGGTTGAAGAGCGCCACGTCGTTGTTGGCGTCGAGCGCGACCGCTCGCGACCACAACGCCACCGAGTCGTGCCAATAGGCGGTCTGTGCCGTGGCGGCTTGCCCGAGGAACACCGCCGCGACGCCCGCAGCGACCAAGCCGAGGCGGCGAAATCCCGGTGCGGCGCGGGTCAGGAACACGGCCAACGCGATCGTCAGCACCATCGCCGGCCCGTAGCTGTAGCGGTCGGCCGTGATCTGCACACCCGACGGGGTCAAGCCCAGCACCGGCACGAGCAGAAGCAGATAGCTGCCCCACACCGCCGCCACGGTCCGCCGCGACGTGAAGTGGCGCGTCAACGCCACCGCCGCGGCAATGGTCAGCACGGCGAGCGTCGTGACGCCCCAGTCCGGGCGCGGTTCGCGCGGCAACACGTCGAGTGGCGACAGGTTGAGCGGCGCGATGGTGCGCCACAGATAGAGTCCAGGATTGCGGGCGGCCGCCGCCAGCCGCGGGGCGAGGCCGATGTCGCCGAGCGTCTCCACGTTGCGCGCCGAGAACTCGACCAGCGCCAGCGGCGCCACGACCAGTGCAAACGGCACCAGTGCCAGTAGCAGCGCACGGCGATCGCGGGGCCGAGCGACGGAATCCGCCTGCGCCAGCGCCAGCGCGTAGAGCACGACCGGCAGGAACGGCGCCGTCACGCGCGCCAACTGCGACACCGTGAAGGCGGCCAGAGCCGCCCACCACAGCGTCCGCCGGCCGCCACGCAGCCACAGCGTCCAGCAGCCGACCGACATCAGGAGCGGCGCATACGACAGCAGGTAGGGCAGGGCACTCGCCCAGGCCACCGGTTCCACGCGCAGCGGGTGCACGGCGAAAAGCGCGGTGGCGGCCATCGCCGTCCACCAGTGCCGGTCGTCGTCACGTCCGCGGTCGGCTAAGAGCGCGGCCACCCACACGAGCAGGGCCACGTTGAGCACGTGCACGGCCAGACTGACGGCGTGCACCTGCGACGCGTCGGCATCGACCAGTGGCGCATAGACCAGCCACGACAGCGGCTGGTAGTGGTTCATGTGGACGGTCGAGAACGCCCACGACAGCAGCGCGCCCGGCGCCGCGCGCAGCGCGTCGTTGCGCACCAGCACGCCAAGGTCGTCCCAGTTCACGAAGCCGTTGCCGAGCACCGGCCAGAAGACGTAGGCCGTGGCCGCCGCGATGGCCGCCAGGGCCAGGCCGCGCGCGCGCGTCATCGTGGCAGCTCCGCCAGGCGCTGGCGCGCCGGGCGGAATCCAGGGTCGAGAGCGAGGGTGCGCGTGAACCACTCCCGCGCCTCGGCACTGCCGGCGCGCTGCAACACCAGCCCGAGGTTGTAGGCGAAGCGCGCGTTCTTGGGGTCGCGCGTGGCGGCCTCGCGGAAGGCGCTCGCCGCCGCCCCGTGCTGGCCGCTGCCGCCGAGCACCATGCCGATCGAGTTCCAGTAGTCGCCGACCGTTGGGTCGAGGACGGTGGCCTCCCGGTAGAGGCGCAGGGCCTCGTCGGCCTGGCCCTGCTCGAGTAGCAGGCCGCCAGCGCGCCAGCGCACCAGTGCGTCGCCGGGCGCGAGGGTCATGACCTGGCGGTAGGCCGCGAGCGCCTGTGCGCGATCGCCGAGCTGCTGCCAGATCTGGCCCGCGCGATCGACCAGCGCGGCATCGCGCGGCAGCACGGCGCTGCCCGCCTGCACCGCCGCCAGCGCGCCGCGCGGATCCTTGCGGGCGAGGCGCACGTCGGCCAGGGCCAGGTGCGCCTGACCGAAGCTGGGCATCAGCGCGATGGCGCGCTCGAAGCTGGCCTCGGCCTCGCGGCCGCGGCCCAACTCGGCGAGTGCGCGGCCCAGATAGAAGTGCACCTGGAAGCTGCCCGCGCCGGCGTCGCGAAGGGCCGTGAGCTTGGTGGCGCTGGCGGCGTAGTCACGATCGTGCAGCAGCGTGAGGCCGTCGCGCATCAAGGCATTCAGCGTCGTGAACTCGCCGATCTTGTCCTTGGGGTCGGCGCCCTGCGCCGTGCTGCCGGCGACCGCCCCCGGACTCACGTAGCCGAGCGCGCCGAGCTTCTGCAGCGTATCGGCCGAGAGTGCGGCCGCCGGGCTCGGGCCGCCAGCGGCCACGGCGCGGTCCCGTTCCTCGCGCAGCGTCGTTTCGAGCGCGGCCCGCAGGGCGCGCGCCCTGGCTGGCTGCGTGGCTGAGAGATCGCGCGCCTCGCCGGGGTCGGTCGCCAGGTCGTAGAGCTCTGGCCGCGGCGCCAGGATGTACTTCCACGAGCCCTCGCGCCGCACGCGCAGGTCGCTCCACTGATAGTGGACGAGCGGCGTGAGCGACTCGGCATAGGTGGCATGGGCGATGGCCGGTCCGCCCGCGGCGAGATTGGCGACCAGGCTCGTACCCGTCATGTGAGGCAGCGCGCTGCCCGAGCCACCGCCAGATACGCCCAGCAATTCCAGCACGGTCGGCATCACGTCGATGGTGCGCACCGTACCGGCGACCGTCGTGCCTGCGGGCAGCCCCGGGGCACGAATCACGAACGGGATCTTCAGCGTCGTCTCGTAGGCGAAGAAGCCGTGCCCGGTTTCGCCGTGCTCGCCCAGCGCCTCGCCGTGATCGGCCATCACGACGACGACCGCGTCGTTCCACAGGTGGCGCGCCTCGAGCAGACCGCGCAGCCTGCCAAGCAGGCTATCGGTCCACGCCACCTCGCCGTCATAGGGACGGTCGGCGTAGGTCGTGGCGTAGGGCTCGGGCGGTTCGTAGGGGTCGTGCGGATCGTAGAGATGCACCCATAACGCGGTGCGCGCCTCGGTCGCCTCGGCGCTGCGGCCGTCGAGCCACGCCTCGAGGCGGGCCAGAGTGGCGTCGCCGCGTCGTTGCACCGAGTTCACAAACAGCGTGGCGTCCGGGTCGCCACCGGCGTCGAATGCGTCGTCGTAATAGGAAAAGCCGCGGTCGAGCCCCGACTGCTTCCCCAACACGAACGACGACACAAACGCGGCCGTGGTGAAGCCCCGGGCCGCGAGCACCTCGGCCAGCGTCGGCACGTTCGCCGCCAGCGGCAGCGAGATGTTGTCGCGGATGCCGTGCTCCGCGGGATAGAGCCCGGTGAGCAGCGAGGTGTGGGCCGGGCGGGTGATCGGCACGTGGGTGCTGGCGTCGAGGGCCCGCACGCCCTCGCGCGCCAGGCGATCGAAGTTCGGCGTCGGCAGCGACGCGCCATACGCGCCGAGGCGATCGGCGCGCAGGGTGTCGATGGTGACGAGCACGAGATGGCGGGCAGTGACTACGCTGGTTGGCGCCGGGGCCGGCCGCGCGCCGCAGCCGGCGAGCAGCGCGACCGCAACCGCGATTGCACCCTGTGTCCGGCCTCGACTCACTGGCCGCGCTCCAGCCGCTGCGCCAGCGCCACTTCGCGTGCCGCCTCGTTTTCGCGGCCCAGGCGGCTGAATACGTCGGCGAGCACGTAGTGTCCCAGCGGGGCGACCGAGCGCTGAGGCTTCTTGGCCAGACCTTCGCGCGCCGCCTGCTCGGCGCCCGGAAGATCGCCCGTGTCGAGCAGCGCCTTGCTCAGATACAGATAACCTTCAGCGAAGTCGGCCTGCGCGGCCACTGCGGCGCGGAAACGCGTGGCGGCGTCGGCGGGACGGTGGTCGCCCATCAGGATCTTGCCGAGGTTGAACTGCGCGCCGTGGTTGCGCGGGTTGCTGGCCACCTCCGCCTCGTAGGCGGCCCGCGCCGCTGCGCCATTGCCGCGCTGCTCGTAGACCAGTGCCAGGTTGTATTCGCCACGCGGCACATCGGCCCGCAGCGCCACGGCTTCCTTGAGCACGGTTTCGGCCTCGTCAAACCGCTTGAGCGTCAGGTAGGCCTCGCCGAGCTTGACCAGGAATGGCGGGCGGTCGATATCGAGTGACAGGCCGGCCTTCAGCACCGCGGCGGCCTTGGCGGCATCGCCCTTCTGCATGTAGATGTCGCCGAGCTGGAAGTGCGCCCGGCCGCTGCGCGGCTCGATCTGCTGGGCCCGCTCGAAGCCGACGATGGCGTCGTCGACGCGCCCCAGAGCGCGGTAGGCGAGGGCCAGGTTGAAGGTCGACATCGCGTGCTCGTGGTCGAGCGCGAGCGCCCGCATGTAGGCGGCCACCGCGTCCTTCTGTCGCCCGGC
>JBDTWC010000084.1:0-7840 GCA_040006875.1 Acidobacteriota bacterium
CGGCGTCACGCCCAGGTGATACATGACAAACGCGTAGACGTCGGCGGTGCTCTCGATCTGCTTCTTCGTGTTGCTGGCCCCGTGCCCGCTCCTGGTGTCGATGCGGATCAGCACCGGTGCGGATCCGCCCTGTCGTGCCTGCAGCGTCGCCGCGTACTTGAACGAGTGCGCCGGCACGACGCGGTCGTCGTGGTCGGCGGTCGTGACCAGCGTGGCCGGATAGTGCGTGCCGTGCTCGAGGTTGTGCAGCGGCGAGTAGGCGTGGAGCGCGACGAACTGGTCGGCGTGATCGCTCGAGCCGTAGTCGGCCACCCAGTTCCAGCCGATCGTGAACTGGTGGAAGCGCAGCATGTCCATCACGCCCACTTGCGGCACGGCCACGCTGAAGAGCTCGGGCCGCTGGTTCATCACGGCGCCGACGAGCAGGCCGCCGTTCGACCCGCCCGTCATGGCCAGCTTCGGCGTCGAGGTATAGCCGTCTGCAATCAGCCACTCGGCCGCGGCGATGAAGTCGTCGAACACGTTTTGCTTGTGCAGCTTCGTGCCGGCCTCGTGCCAGGCCTCGCCGTACTCGGCGCCGCCGCGCAGGTTCACCGACGCGAAGATGAAGCCCTGCTCGAGCAGCGCGATCCGTAGAGCGCTGAAGGCCGGGCCGAGCGTGACGTTGAAACCGCCGTAACCGTAGACCAGCGCCGCGTTCTGCCCATTCCGCGCCAGGCCTTTTTTGCTGGTCAGGAACATCGGCACTCCGGTGCCGTCCTTGCTCGTCACGAACACCTGGCTGACCTGGTAGTCGGCGGCCACGAAGCCGGGAATCGGCACGTCGCGGAACACCGCTGACTGCCCGGTGGCGATGTCGTAGCAGAAGATCGTGGGCGGGACGTTGAATGAGGTGTAGGTGTAGAACACGTGCGGGTCGTCGTGGCGTCCTCCCAGACCGGTGACGGTGCCCGGTCCAGGCAGCGTGATCTCGTGTTCGAGCGTGCCGGTCAGGTCGTAGACGTAGCTGCGCGACGTCACGTCCTTCAGATAGTTCGCAAACAGCTTGCCGCCCCCGGTGGCCACGCCGTCGAGGGGCTCGGCGCGCTCCGGCAGCACGTCTTTCCAATCGCGCTCGGCGGGGTGTTCCGGATCGAACAGGAAGACGCGTCCGTTGGGTGCGTGGCGATCCGTCTGCACCAGAAAGCGGTCGCCCAGGTTGTCGATGACGGCAAACGAGTCGTCGCCGATCTCGGCCACGACCGGCGTGAACGTGTTGCTGGTGCTCGTCAGGTCGCGGAAGAAGACGGCGTTGCCCTTCTTGCCCGTGCCGCGGTCCGACACGGTGAGGATGGCGAAGCGCTCGTCCTCGGTGACTTCCACCGTATGGAAGCGCTCCGGATGGGCGGCGTCCTGGTAGACGAGCTCGTCGGCCGACTGCAACGTGCCGATGCGGTGATAGAACACCTGATGGTCGACGTTCTTCGCCGACCGGTCCTTGCCCTGGTCGCTGGCCGGATAGCGGCTGTAGAAGAAGCCGCGCCCGGCCCACGCCGCGCCAGACACCTTCACCCACTCCACCACGTCGTCGAGCGGCGTCCTAGTGGCCACGTCGAGCACGCGGTACTCGAGCCAGTCCGATCCACCCTCCGACACGCCGTAGAGGGCGAGCGCGCCGTCCTTCGACACCGAGAGCACGCTCAGTTTGGTCGTCCCGTCCGGCGACCAGGTATTGGGATCGAGCAACACTTCCGGCGTGCCGTCGAGGCCCGCCTGCTGGTAGATCACGGCCTGGTTCTGCAGGCCGTCGTTCTTCGCGAAAAAATAGGTGGAGCCACGCCGGAACGGCGCGCTGAACTTCGGGTAGTTGAAGAGCTGTTCGAGCCGCGCCGTCAGCTGGGCGCGGAACGGAATGGCGGCCAGGTGCTCGAACGTCACGTCGTTCTGCGCCTCGACCCACGCCGCAGTCTCCGCCGACCGATCGTCTTCCAGCCAGCGATACGGGTCGGGCACGGCCACGCCGTGGTAGGTGTCGACGTGGTCGCTCTTCAGCGACTTGGGATAGGTCACCGTTCAGCGCGCGCCCTTGTAGCCCGGCCCGCGCAACGCGCGCCCCGGACGCTCGGCAGTGATGAGCCCAGCGGCCACGACCGCCTTGCCGTTCACGAGCACGTAGTTGATGCCGGTCGAATACCTGGTCGGCTGCTCGAAGGTGGCGCGGTCCTGCACGGTGGCCGGATCGAACACCACGAGGTCGGCGAACATGCCCGGCCGCACCAGCCCGCGGTCGGCGATGCCGACGCGAATGGCCGCTTGCGACGTCATCTTGCGAACCGCTTCCTCGAGCGTCAGCACGTGATCCTGGCGCACGTACTTGGCGAGCACGCGGGTGAACGTGCCCCAGGCGCGCGGATGCGACTTCGACGCCGACAGCGGGCCGTCTTCGGCCCGGGCGCCGGAGTCGGTGTCGAACGACACCCACGGCGTGCGCATCGCCTCGACCACGTCGCTCTCGCGCATGATCGAGATGATCACGTCGGAGTTCGCGTGGTCGGCGATCACCAGGTCGATGGCGGCATCACGCGGGTCCTTGCCCATGGCCTTGCCGATAGCCACGAAGTCCAGCCCTTCGTACTTGCGCAGCGACGGATCGAGCACCGTGCTCAGCATCACGCCGGCCGGACCGCCCGAGCCGTACCACTGGTTCTCGAACGGCGCGTTCGCATCGTCCATGTCGCGCTTGACCCGAGCCCGCGTGGCCGGATCGGCGAGCCGCTTCAGCATCGCGTCGGTGCCGCCCTCGCGTACCCACACCGGCAGGCACGCGTCGAGGCCGTTCGAGGCCCGATCGTAGGGATAGATGTTGCCCGACACGCGCAGGCCCTTGGCCCGGGCCGCTTCGATCCGCCGTAGGGCCTCGGTCATCTTGCTCCAATTGGCCTTGTAGGCGGTCTTCAGATGCCAGATCTCAGCCGGGATATTGGCGCGCGCGGCAATCGCCACCACTTCGTCGATCGACTCGAACACCTGGTTGCCTTCGGAGCGCTGGTGCGTGATGTAGATGCCGCCGTGCTCGGCCGCCACCTTGGCGAGTTCGACCAGTTCGTCGGTGCTCGAGAAGCGATTGGGGATGTACTGCAGCGACGAGCTGAGCCCCAACGCGCCGTCGGCCATCGCCTCGGCCACGAGCGTCTTCATCCGGGTGAGCTCGTCGGCCGTGGCCGGCCGGTCTTCCTGGCCGATGACGTAGTCGCGCAGCCCGCCCGAACCCACGAAAGTGCCGACGTTGATCGCGGCCGTCGACCGGCCGAAGCGCGTGAAGTACTCAGCGAGCGTATGCCAGTCCTGCGTGATCTTGAAGAAGTCGTAGCTGGCCTTGCGCTCGGCGGTCATGCGGTCGTTGACCGGCGCGATCGACACGCCCTCACCCGTGATCTCGGTGGTGATGCCCTGAGTGATCTTGCTGGCGGCGCGCCCGTCGACCAGCACGTTGAACTCCGACTGGCCGAGCAGGTCGATGAAGCCGGGCGCCACCACCTGGCCAGCGGCGTCGATGCGCGTGGTTGCCTGCGCGGCCGCCAGGTTGCCCAGGGCCGTGATGCGGTCGCCGATGATGCCGATATCGGCGTGGAACCACGGCGCGCCGGTCCCGTCCACCACGTGGCCGTTGGCGATCACCACGTCGAACTGCTGCGCGGCCGTCGCCCCTGACCCGGGCGCGGGCGCGGCCGGCCGGGCCGATGTCGCCGGCGTCTGGGGCGCACCGCCGCACGCGGCAGACAGGGTCACCGCTCCCAGAACACCGAACCACGTGCGCGAAGACAGGGTGTACATGCGGCCGATTGTAGCGTCGTTCGGCGCGTCGTCCACGGACGTCCTACACTGGCCCCATGCATGTGACCCAGCGGGTGCCAGGCGCGCTGACGCTGCTCCTGGCTGTGCTGTGGAGCTCCGCCACGCCGTCGGCGCGCGACTCGCCTGGGGTAGTGACCCATCCTTATGTGGGTATCACGCTCATCGAACGCACGCTCAGCACGCCTCGTCAGGCCCACCTGCACATCGCGCAAGTGGACCTGCGCGCCCCGGGAATACGAGTGGCGGTGTCGCCGCCGGCCGGCGGGCGCGAGACGGTGCGTGAGGGCACGCTGAGCGCGCTCACGCGCCTGAACGCGCAGCTGGCGGTGAACGGCCAGTTCTTCCTGCCGTTTCCCTCCGACGACAGCGAGGCGTGGGTGATTGGCCTGGCCGCATCCGAGGGCCGCGTCTACTCGGCGTTCGAATCACCGGGCCAGAGCTTCGCGATCCTCCGCGATGCTCCGGCGCTCAACATCGACCGGGCGAATCACGGGCGGATCGTACATCGGCGTCGGGGCGGCGGTGACCGGCGAGTCGTCGAGCGCGTCACGCTCTGGAACGCCGTGGCCGGCTCCGCCCAGATCGTCACCGACGGACGCGTGTCGGTGCCGATCTACCGCGATGCCGCCCATCCGCAGGGGGCGCTCACGCCCGGACTAAATGGCCGCTATGCCAACGACCACTCGTGGTACGAGGTGGTGACGTCGCGCACGGTGGCCGGCCTGTCGCGCCAGGGCCGCATCCTCACGCTGGCGGCTGTGGAGGGCAAGGGCGGCATCGAGGGACTCACGCCGGCAGAGATCGCCGCCCTTCTCATCCGCGACTACGGCGTGTGGAACGCCATCAACCTCGACGGCGGCGGGTCCACCACGATGGCGTGGCGCGATCCCGACAACGACGAACCGGCGCTGCTCAACACCCCGCAGGATGCGACGGCCGGCGGTCGAGCCGTGGCCAACAGCCTGCTGGTATTTGCGCGGCGTCCGGCCGTGAAGTAGGCGTGCGCGTCGCGACCGGGCCGCAACGGACTGCGGCGCCAGCGTGAACGTGGGAGCGACGGACAACGCTGGTCCGTGAGCTGAGCTCCATGGTGTCCTCCGCGCGATGAGGCGCGTCCTGAGTCGGCGGTGAGGAAGTGTGAGACCGCTACGGCCGCGGCGCCGAGGCCGCGCCGAGATCCACGTAGCCCACACCGTCGCGTACGGTGAGGCGCGTGCCGAACGGCGCCGACAGCGCGGCCACGTCGGCGAGGATCTTGGCGGCGAGCGGCGCATCGGCCAGCATGGGACGGCCGCGCACCTGGCGGGGCGCGCCGAAGCCGAGACTGATCGGATGGAGCGCCAGTTCGACCAGGGTGTGGCCGTCGAAGCGCGGCATCGCGACCACCGATTCCCAGATTCGCCGGTCGGCAGGAAAGCCAGTTCGGTCGAAGTCGTAGCGCTGGTTGAGGTAGTCGTCGGGCTGCGCACCCGTCGCCAGGCCCTGCTCTTCGTAGTTGTCGCTCGGATAGCGCAGCAGCGTCTCGTTCTGGAAGATGAAGTCGCCGAGGCTGTAGAGAATCGGCTTGCCCTTGTAGATTTCGACGGCGCGCAGCACGTGCGGCCCATGGCCGACGAACAGGTCGGCCCCGGCGTCGATCATGGCCTTGGCAAACATCGGCAGGAACTGCGCCGGCTCGGTCAGCCCGGCCCGGCCGGCCTCGTGGGCGTGAATGGTGACGATCACGTAGTCCGCCAGCGTGGCGGCGCTCTTGACCACGGCCGCGATCTCGTCGAGGTCGCGCTTGAGCGGCTCGGTGCGGATGTCCGGCGCCGTACCGACCAGGAAACGCCGGCCCACGAAGGTCAGCGCGTCGCCGGTGGCGGCGGGCCGGCCGGTGATTTCGCCGGCGGCGAGCCGCAACTGCTCGAACCGCTCGCGCGTCACGACATAGGTCGTGGTGAAGCGTAGCGGGCTCAGCCCCGGACGCGCCGGCACATCGCCACGCGTGTTGCCGGCCCGCGAGTGGTCGGGGAACGTAGCGGCCACCGAGATGAGCGCCACGCGTCCCTTCGGCGTCTCGAGGAACTTCGCCTCGCGCGCTTCGGCCAGGCTCTGGCCCACTCCGGCGGCCACGATCCCGGCCTCGGCCACGTACTTCTGCGTGAGCCGCATCGCCGGCACGCCGTAGTCGCCGGTGTGGTTGTTGGCCAGCGATCCCAGGTCGAACCCGGCCCACGCCAGTTCCTTGGCCAGGGCCGGCTCGGCCCGCATGTAGGTGCCGCCGCTCTCGTTCATCGGATACGACTCGAAGTCGTGGAACAGCATCTCGATGTTCGTGAACGCGGCGTCGGCGCCGCGGACCAGCGCGATCAGGCGGTTGAAGGCCGGTTCGCTGTAGACCGAGAGCTTGCGCGTGATGATCGAGTCGCCGGCCAGCGCGAACGTGATCCCGGAGGGCGCCGCTTGGGCCAGCACGCGGTCGCGCCCCTCGAGCGCCCACGCGCCGAACAGAAGCAGCCACACCGCGGCCACCAGAATCCGTGACGTCATCGTGAGCCTCCTGCCGCGCCCGCGGCTACTCCATCAGCTTGCGCATCGTATTGCCGAACGACTCACGGCCGGTCGACGGGTCGTAGACGATGACCGGCATGAGCTGACCACGAATCGTCTGCGGGCTCGACCGGGCGTAGCCCATGAGCAGCGTGGCCAGGGCGGTGCGGTCGGCCGACACGTCGGGATCGCGCGGCAGCGACGTGAACAGGTCGGTGAGCGTGACCGGCCACGGCCTGGCGCGCAGCAGCGCATCCACGATCGTGCCCTTGACCACGTTGTGCGAGAAGTTGAAGAAGAACGACAGCGGCGAGTAGAACTGCGCCGTCGGCCGGAACACCTCGAACTCCTCCCGCAGGCGGTCGCGATGCGCGAGCAGCAGCTCCCGCGCGCGCGAGCGTTCCGCTTCGTGAGGCACGAGCGTGGCGAAGGGCGTGCCCACGAAGGCGCGGGCATCGGGCGTGAGCCCGTTCAGCAGCGCCTCGACGACCCGGTCGCGCCGGAGGCCGAACTCGCCCGCTTCGGTGAGACGCACGTATTCTTCGGCGGCGCCGGCCACCGCGAAACACAGCCACGGGTAGTCGGCCACGTTGTCGTCGCGCATCTTGATCGTGTCGCGCGCGTAGGTCGCTTCGAACCCGAAGCGCAGGTGGCTGCCCATCGCGGCGCAGTGCTGCAGCGCGGTCCGGGTGCGACGCTCCTGGCCGAGCGATCGCACCCGTTCGAGCAGCAGCGCGTAGCCGTGCTCCGTCACCTCGTAGTGCGCCGTGGCGATGAGACACGCGGCCTCGGCGTCGTCGCAGAAGCGCTGGCCGCTGCCGCCAGGGCCCTGCAGTTCCGCGAGCAGGGCATCGACCCGGCCCAGGTTCTGTTCCGGATCGCCCTCATCCCAGGCACGCAGGGACAGCAGCGCCGCGAGATAGAACAGGTAGTAGTCGAGCAGGATGGCCAGCGTGGCGGGTGCCGCTGGCTCCTGGCCGCGCATGCGGACGATGAAGTTCAGCACGTCCACCGCGATGGTGTCGTCGTTCACCTGGTCGGCCACGCCGTCCCAGTCGTTGATGGCGTGGAGGCCCTCGACCCGGCCGCGGGCGTCGTAGTCGGCCACGGCCGCGCTCAGGTCGAGTCGCCGGGCGCCGACGTGCCAGATGTGCGTGCGCATGCCGTCGCGCAGGCGCAGCAGCGCATGCTCGAGGTTCCGGGCGTCGCCGGCGTGGGCCAGGATGTCGGGCCTCACCGCCATCACCGCCGCGACGAGCTGGCAGACCTCAGCGAAGGGGATGGCGGGGGTGGACCGGAAGGAACGGGGCTGGGGTTGAAGTGTGGACATGAAGGGCGCGCGGCTGCCCGCATTATCGCGTCAGTTGCGGCTCAGGTGAAGGGGTAGCCTGCTCGACCCGATAAACGACCCGCGGGGGGCATGCTAGGCTGGCAGAGCCTCCCCCCAAGAGAGGTGCTCATGCTGGTCCGGACT
>JBDTWC010000085.1:0-7827 GCA_040006875.1 Acidobacteriota bacterium
CAGCGCTGCACAAACGTGCGGTAAGTGCTGCTGGGCCGGTCATTGCGAAACGCCCGCAACATCACCCTGCCCGGCGGCATGCTCGACGTCCAGGGCAAGTCGCTGCTCATCGATCCGTCGGGAGAGTTTCGCACCGCCGCCGATATCGGCAACGTGATCGTCTCGCAGTCGCCGTCAGGTATGCCCGTGTATCTGCGCGACGCCGTGGACATCACCCGCGGCTACCAGTCGCCGCGCTACCTGAACTACTACTTCGCGCGCGGCCAGGACAACACGTGGCGCCGCGGCCGCAGCATCACCCTGGCCGTGCAGATGCGTCCCGGCCAGCAGGTCGGCGACTTCGGCGACGCGGTGGATGCCGCCCTGGCCGACCTGGCGCCGCGGCTGCCGGTCGATCTCCACCTGGCGCGGCCATCGGATCAGCCGCTCCAGGTGCGCGAGAACGTCGGCCTGTTCATGAAGAGCCTCTACGAGGCGATCGCCCTGGTCATCCTGGTCGCGCTCGTCGGCTTCTGGGAATGGCGATCGGCGCTGGTGATGGCGTGCGCGATCCCGCTGACGCTGGCCATGACCTTCGGCCTGATGGACATCTGCGGCATCGACATCCAGCAGGTGTCGGTCGCCTCGCTGATCATCGCCCTCGGGCTGCTGGTCGACGATCCCGTCGTGGCCGGCGATGCGATCAAGCGCGAGCTCGACCACGGCCACCCCAACCTCATCGCCGCCTGGCTCGGACCGACCAAGCTGGCCACGGCGATCCTGTTCGCGACCATCACCAACATCGTCGCCTACCTGCCGCTGCTGCTGCTCAAGAGCCAGACCGGCGCGTTCATCTACAGCCTGCCGGTCGTGCTGGCCTGTGCGCTCGTCGCCTCGCGCATTGTCTCGATGACGTTCGTGCCGCTGCTCGGCTACTACGTGCTGCGCCCCGCGAAAAAAGCGGCGCGAAGTGTCCAGGATCGGCGCGCGCACGGCTTCACGGGCGCCTACTACCGGACGGTCGGCTGGGCGATCGATCACCGCTGGGTGGCGCTCGCTGGGGCGCTGGCGCTGCTTGTCGCCGGTGGAGCCGTGGTCACCCGCCTGCGCGTGCAATTCTTCCCGAAGGACCTCTCCTATCTCTCGTACGTGGACGTGTGGCTGCCCGAAGACGCCACGATTGGCGCGACCAACGCCACCGCGGTCCAGGCGGAAGCGGTCATCCGCCGCGTCGCCGATGACTACGCCAAGACCCACCCGGGCGAAGACGGCAAGCCGCACGACCTGCTGGTGTCGGTGACCTCTTTCATCGGCGGGGGCGGCCCGCGCTTCTGGTTTTCGGTCGCGCCAGAGTTGTTCCAGCCAAACTACGCGCAGCTCATCATCAACCTTCGAGACAAGCACGACACGGCGCAGCTGGTCGACCCGTGGCAGCGCGCCTTGAGCGCGGAGATCCCGGGGGCGCGGCTCGATGTCCGGCAGCTCGAGACCGGCAAGCCGATCGGCATCCCGGTCGCGGTCCGCATCTCGGGCGAAGACATTCCCGAACTGCGGCGGCTGGCCGACGAGGTGAAGGGCATCTTCCGCACGATTCCAGCCGCGGTGCGCATCCGCGACGACTGGGGCGCCGACAGCTTCAAGGTCAAGCTCGAGGTCGACCCCGATCGCGCCAACTTCGCCGGCGTGTCCAATCTCGACGTCGCGCTCTCGTCGGTGACCGGCATGACCGGCTTCCCGGTCACCAGCCTGCGGGAGGGCAACCAGCAGATTCCGATCGTGGCGCGGCTGCGCGTCGACGAGCGGGCGCGGCTGACCGACGTCCAGAACCTGTACGTCTACCCGCTCCAAGGCACCGCGCGCGTGCCTCTCCAGCAGGTGTCGCGCGTGAAGTACCAGATGGAGACCGAGAAGATCCGGCGGCGGAACCAGTTCCGCACGATCACGGTGTCGGCGTTTCCCGATGGCGACAATCTCCCCTCGGAGGTCCTCTCAGTCGCTCGGGAACGGCTCGATCGTTTTGCCAGCACGCTGCCGTCCGGCTACACCCTCCAGGTCGGCGGCGAAGACGAAGAACAGACCAAGGGCTTTGCCGAGCTCAGCGTTGTGATGCTGGTTTCGGTGATGGCGATTTTCCTGGCGCTGGTGGTCCAGTTCAGGAACGCGGTCAAGCCGCTCGTGGTCTTCTCGGCGATTCCGTTCGGCATCGTCGGCGCCCTGGTCAGCCTGATCGTCATGGACGCGCCGTTCGGGTTCATGGCCTTCCTCGGCGTCGCCAGCCTGATCGGTGTGATCGTGAGCCACGTGATCGTGCTCTTCGACTTCATCGAGGAGATGCACGCCGAGGGGGAGCCGCTGCGCGACGCGCTGCTCGACGCCGGCATCGTCCGGTTGCGACCGGTGATGATCACGGTCGGCGCCACGGTGTTCGGCTTGATTCCGCTGGCGCTCCACGGCGGGCCACTGTGGGAAGGGCTGTGCTACACGCAGATCGGCGGGCTCACGGTCGCAACCTTCGTCACCTTGATCCTCGTGCCCGTGCTCTACGCGATCTTCGTGCTCGACCTGGGCATCATCAAGTGGGAGCAGCCGGCCGCCGCCGACGTCCCTGGTCACGGATAGAGCGGCGCGAAGTATTTAAACGCGTAGACCGCGCCCATGAACGCATGCCACATCACCGCGATGCCGAGCGAGAGCCAGGCGACGCGAGCGGTCAGGACGCCGTCGCGCGCTGCCGCCCGATAGGCCACGACCGCCGCCGGCACGAACAAGGCCATGGCGGTGGCCGTGCCCGGTGAATACGCGCCCACCAGCAGCGACGACAGCAGATGGAAGCCCAGCGCATTGACGAACACGAGCGCGGCGCCCGACAGGGCGATCGCCGGGGCGCGCCAGCCGATGACGGCGCAGGCGATTGAATAGAGAATGACGCCGGCATTGGTCACGTGGAAATCCTCCGGCGTGATCGGTGCGTGCAGCTGGCGCGCGGCCCAGCCGTTGAAATTCAGCGCGTGCTCCTCGATGATGTGCACGCCGATCGCCGCAACCACCAGCCACAGCGTCCAGCTGCCGGCGTCGGCGGGCGGTTGACGCCTCGATGCCGACCGCATATCATCCGCGTTTGTCTGAGTCACGCCTTCACTCATGACTTCAACCTCCAGCAATTCTGCCAAGACATCCGCCGCGCCCGGCGCGGCCCAGATCTTCTGGTCGCGCTATTTCACCGTCTACGACACGCTCAACCAGTCGCGGCCCTACCAGGATATGATCGCGCGGCAGATTGAGCTGCTGGATCCGCATCCGGGCGATCGCACGCTCGACGCGGGCACTGGTTCGGGCAATCTCGCCGTCGCGCTGGTCGCCCGCGGCGCAAGGGTGACCGGCATCGACTTCTGCGAACCGGCCTTCGAACTGGCCCGTCGAAAGGCGCCGGCCGCCACCTTCCAGTTCGGCGACCTCACCAAGCCGCTCCAGTTCGCCGACCAGACCTTCGACCTGGTGGCGTGCAG
Source organism: Acidobacteriota bacterium (assembly GCA_040006875.1). GTDB lineage: Bacteria > Acidobacteriota > Vicinamibacteria > Vicinamibacterales > UBA2999 > CADEFD01. The sequence goes on from JBDTWC010000085.1 coordinate 3,486, forward strand.
CGCCGTGCTCCACGTGCTCAACCGGGCCGAGCAGCGCTTCGCCGTCGGCGAGCTGTCGCGGGTGCTCCGCCCCGGCGGGCGTCTCGTCATCACCGCGTTTGCCGAAGGTTTCAATGCCCTGGCGGTCTACTTCGAGAGCCTGCGCGCCGAGCGGCGGGCCACCAACCTGGCCGCAACGGTCGGGTTCGCACTGCGCTACTCCTGGAACACGGCGCGTGTTCTCTACTACGTGCGCCGCATTCAGCGTCAGCAGCGCCGCGGCGCCTACGCCTACGTCGATGAAGCCAGTCTTCGCGAATTGCTGACGAGTGCCGGGCTGGTCCCGACGACCCTCGATCGCACCTTGGCAGGTCAGTGCGTGACGGCGCTCGCACGCAAGCCCGACGCGAGTGCCTGATGGCTGCAGTCCCGATCCCCGAGGCCGCGCACATCGTCGACTCGCCGCGGCGGCTCGCTCTGTGGAACGAACCGAGGGCAGCCACGCTGCTCGACGTCGTGTCCGGGCCGGCCGAACGGTATCCGGAGCTGCCGGCGTTCTTCTTCTCGACCGACGGCCGCACTGCCGAGCCGCTGACGTGGTCCTCGCTCTGGCGCGGCGCGCTCGGCCAGGCGGAGCGTCTGAAAACGGCCGGGCTCAGCCCCGGCCAGCCCGTCCTGCTGGCGTCGCCGACCTCGCCAACGTTCTTCACGGCCTTCTTCGGCATCCTCGCGGCCGGCGGCGTGCCGGCGCCGATCGCCACGCCGCCGTCGCTGAATCCGGCGCGCCTGGCCTGGTATCGGGACCTCGTCTGGGGCATCGCTGCCGACTCGGGCGCCAACCTCCTGGTCACGACTGGGCGCTTCTCCACCGTCCTCGAGAGTGTGGCCGCTTCGTCCCCGACAGCACTGCGCGTGATCGATGCCGAGGGCGACTGGTCCGGCCATGCCTCGCCGCCGCTGGCGGACTCGGCTGCGTTCGCACTGCTGCAGTACACCTCAGGCAGCACGAGCCGTCCGAAAGGAGTGCCGCTGACGCATGCGAACATCGTGGCGAACGCGTCGATCATCGCCCAGGCGATCGCGCACGAGACCTCGGCCGGCGTCAGCTGGCTGCCGCTGCACCACGACATGGGACTGATCGGCGCGGCGCTCACTGGCCTGCACAGCCGCACGCCGGTGCTTCTGATGCCGACGACGCTGTTTGTGAAGGAGCCGTCATCGTGGCTCCGCGCCATCGGCGCGTTCAGCGCGACGATCACGCTGGCGCCGAACTTCGCTTTCGCGCATGCGGTCCGGCACGCGCCGGTCGAACAGCTCGCCGGAGTGTCGCTCGCCAGTCTCCGCACCGCGCTGAACGGGGCCGAACCGGTGGACGTGGCCGCCGTGGAGGCGTTCGAGGAGACGTTTGCGCCACTGGGCCTTCGCAAGGGCGTGGTCCGGCCGGTCTACGGCCTCGCCGAAAGCGCGCTCGCGGTCACCTTCTCCGATGAAGGAGACCGCCTCGTCGACGTGGTCGAGGCGGAGGCGCTGGAGCATGACGCCCGCGCGCTGCCGGCCGGCAGGGACGCCCGGAGCCGGACCTTCATCTCGGTCGGCCGGGCACTGGCCACACAGGAGGTCCGGATCGTCGACGGGGATGGCCAGGTGTGCGCGGATCGGTCCGTCGGCGAGGTGGCGGTGCGCGGGCCATCGGTCATGCACGGGTACCACAACCGTCCGGAAGACACGGCGATCGCAATCCAGGACGGATGGCTGCACACGGGAGACCTGGGCTATCTCGCCGAAGGCCAGTTGTACCTGACCGGCCGGCTCAAGGACCTGATCATCCGTCACGGCCGAAACTATCACCCGCCGGACATCGAGCAGGTGATCACGGCGACCGAGGGTGTGATCCGCGGCGGCGCGGCCGCCTTCGATGTGCCGGACGCTGCCGAACCGCTGGTGGTCGTGGTGGCGGAAACGCGGCTCAAGCAGCCCGACGAGCTCAGCGCGCTTGCCCGTCGCATCCGTGAACGTTGTCACGACGCGTTCCTGTTCGGACCGGACCGCGTCTGTCTCGTGCCCTCAGGCGCGATTCCGCGCACCACCAGCGGCAAGGTCCGCCGCCACGGCTGCCGTCAGCTCTTCCTGTCGGCCCAGCTGCCGGTCTACTGAAACAACTCGAGCGACGCGCTCTCGCCCTGATACCAGGGCAGCGCCAGCTCCTTCATGATGTTCACGTAGTGGCGCTTGCGCCGCGTGTACTGTTCCTTGTTGTAGATCTGCGTCATCAGCCAGGTGTGGCCGTCGACAAGCTCGTCCGGCGTCATCTGCTTGGGCTGGAACACCAGGTCGAACAAGGTGCACTTGTCCCAGATCCGATCGTAGAGCAGGCGCCCATCGGCCTGAAGCCGGCGCAGCAGCTGCGTCCCCGGGAACGGGGTCAAGATGGTGACCTGCGCCTCGAGCAGTTCGCTCTTCTCGATGAAATTGCGGAGCGACTCGAACACGCCCTTGTCGTCGCCGTCGTTGCCGACGATGAAGCAGCCGTTGACGGTGACGCCGTGAGACTGGATCTTCTTGATCGAGTCGGCATACTGGTTCAGCCGCTTCAACTTCCAGTTGGCGCGGTCGATGCCGTCGAGTGAGCTCGGCGACACCGACTCGAGGCCGATCAGGATCTGCCGGCAGCCGCTCTTGGCCAGCAGGCGCAGCAGCTCATCGTCATCGGCAATCGAGATGTCGGTCTCCGTAAACCAGCGCAGGTCGAGGTCCTGGATGCCGGTGAGGAACTCGCGCGCCCAGTGCCGGTTGGCAAACGAGTTGTCGTCGGCCAGCTCGAAGAAGGCGTTGTCGCCCCACAGCTCCTTGATTCGCCTGATTTCCGCGATTACCTTCTCGAGCGGCTTGCGCCGGTACTTCGGTCCGTAGAGCTTCGAGGCGCCGCAGAATTCGCAGTCGAGCGGACAGCCGCGAACAGTCTGGACGGTGATGCGGTTGTAGCGGCGGCCGAGCAGGTGCTCGAAGCGCGGCATCGGGCTGTCGGCCAGATCGTAGGTGCCCGGGACCGCCTCGCGGTAGAACGGCTTGAGCCCGGCGACGCCGCCGCGCGTGAAGTCCTTGACGATCGCCGGCCACAACAGCTCGCCTTCGCCGACGCACACCGCGTCGGCGTGCAACTTGGCTTCCTCGGACGCAAAACTGGCGTGGAGGCCGCCGATGACCACCGGCGTGCCGGCGGCGCGGAAGCGGTCGGCCAGGTCGTACATCTCGTAGGCCATGGCGGTGTACGACGTCAGCGCGACCAGATCGTAAGAGGTCTGCTTCGGATCGCAGGTCTTGACGTCGGCCAGTTCGACGTATTCGACCTCGACGTCCTCCGGGGTGAGAGCGGCAAGGATCAGCAGCGCCAGCGACGGCAGCTGCGCGATGACCTGGCCGCGATTGACGAACTGGGGCAACGTCACCCCTACGTCAAGAAGCTTTTGGTTGTAAACTCTGACGCCGCTCATCGCAATCAACCCAATCTTCACTTGGCCTCCCTGGCTGTTCTTGCAACCCCGACGGCGGTCGCTGTTGATTTACTGCTGCTGAACGAGGAACCGTTGCCCACCATTGAACACGACGTCATCGCCATTGTAGCCGCCATCACCAAGGCGGCGCCGCCCTCCATCGGACTCGACACCGACCTGCGGCTCGATCTCAATGTCGACTCGCTGCAGGGCCTGCAAATCCTCGCCGCCCTGGAAAACCACTTTCACCTGCAGCTGCCCGACGAGGATCTCGACGCCACGACGAGCGTGCGGGCGGTCGTCGAGGCGCTCCAGAAAGCCGGGGCCCACGCGACGTCATAACCGTGACGAACCGAAGGTGCGCGCCCGCTCCTCCGGGAGGACCGGGTGCGCTCGCGCGGCCTCGCACGACGCCATCCAGCGCACGATGGCCGGGCAGGCGAGCTTCGCCAGGCGCGCGAAGATCTGACGCTCTCCCCAGATGAAATGACTGCTGCGGAGCCCCCGCAGCAGGACCCGATGCTGCGGCACCGCCAGCTGGTCCGCCACCCGGGAGCCCATCAGATAGCGCATCAGCCCCTCGGGCACGTTCTTGAGCCCGCGCGGCATCATGCAGCGCATGATGTGCACGACTTCCTCGATCAGCACCTTGGCTTCGTGGGTTTCGGTGCAGGAGCGCTCGAACAGCTGCTTGTGCAGCGCGCGCGCTTCGGCGACGTCGCGCGGCTGCAGTTCCTCGCTCATGCCGAGCAGGTGGCCGACCGTCTTCCATGCGCACAGAGTCGCCTCCTGCTCGGCCGGGGTCTGCACGATCCCAAGCTTGGCGAGCGAGTCGATGGTGCAGAAGCAGAAGCAGAGCACCGCTTCGCACA
>JBDTWC010000086.1:0-7809 GCA_040006875.1 Acidobacteriota bacterium
CCGTGATGCAAGGGCAGCGCGGCCATCAGCGGGTCCCGTTGGCCAGGCGACAGGCCGCGGCGAGCAGTTGGCCGGCCCAGTCAAAGACGGTGTGCGACAGCACTTCCTGCCGCAGGTTCCGCATTCGCCGCCGCTGTTCGGCCGTGGGCATCATCAAGGCCAGGTGCAGCGCCGCCGCGAACTCGTCGGGCGCGAACGGATTCACCGGCACCACGTCGGCGAGGGCGCGAGCCGCGCCGGTGAATTCCGACAACACCAGCACGCCGAGCTCGTCGGTGCGCGCCGCCACGAACTCCTTGGCCACCAGGTTCATGCCGTCGTGCAGCGACGACACGACGCAGGCATCAGCGGCGCGATAGAGGGCGCCGACCTGCTCCGGTGAGTGCTGCTCGTGACGGAACACGATCGGGGTCCAGCGCCGGGTCCCGAAGCGGGCATTGATGGCCTTGACCTGCGCTTCGACCTCGGCGCCGAGCGACTGATAGCGGTCGAGCCGTTCACGAGTCGGCGCGCCGATCTGCAGGAACACGACCCGCTCGAGCCACTCGGGCCGCGTCTCCAGCATGCGCTCGAAAGCCTTGATCCGCTCGGGAATGCCCTTGGTGTAGTCGAGACGATCGACGCCCATCATGAGTTTGGCGTCGTTGATGCCGAGCGCGCGCCGGGTGGCCGCCACGTCGCGAGTCCAGTCCCGGCCCGAAGCCACCGACGTCCACAGCCCCGGGTCGATGCTGATCGGGTAGGGCTTCACGAACGTGCGGTGCCCGCCGCGATGCACGGCGAAGTGGTCGCGATCGACGCGCGCCTCGAGCGTGCGGTCCACGGTGTCGAGGAAGTTGTTGCAGTGGTATTGCAGATGAAACGCCAGCAGGTCGTTGCCGAGCAGGCCGTCGAGGATCTCGTCTCTCCACGGACAGATGCGGAAGGCCTCGGCGTTGGGCCAGGGAATGTGCCAGAACTGGCACACCACGGCGTCGGGCCGGGCCGACTTCACCATGCGCGGCAGCAAGGCGAAGTGATAGTCCTGCACGAACACGATCGCCTTGGTGTCGGCGATCTCTTCGAGCACGATGTCGGCAAACCGCCGGTTCACATCGACGTATTCGCGCCAGTCGGGTTCATCGAAGACCGGGCGCGTGTAGGCGATGTGGCAGAGCGGCCACAGCGCGCTGTTGGCGAGACCGTAGTAGTAGCCTTCTTCTTCACGATCGGAGAGCCAGACCCGGCGCAGCGTGTACGACGGATCGTCTGGCGGCACAGCGACTCGGCCCTGTGCGTCGGACGTATCCCGGTCGCCAGATCCGGAGCCGTGTGCCACCCACGTGCCGCCGCAGGCACGCATCACCGGATCGAGCGCCGTCACCAGCCCGCTCGCCGGCTGCAGCCACGACAGGTGCTCACGCGCCTTGCGCCCCATGAACTTGCCCAGCAATCCAGCCGGCCGCACCTGCTTCACATGGATGTAGGGCTCGCGGTTGGCCACCACGACCAGACGCGTGTCGCCCAGCTGCGCGACGACGTCCGAGGCCAGGGCCGATGCCGTCACGGACGCACCTCGGCGGCGTTGTCGGCCTCGGCGCCGGCCGCGACCGGGCTCAGTGCCACCCTGAGCGTTGGTGCCGCTGCCAGCGCGGGCGCCACGGCCTCGTGCTTCCCGTGGCGGTCGCCGACCGCGAATTCGAGTTCGTGCAGTCCGGCCATGTAAACCTCCGAGCCGAGCGGCACCCGTCGAGCCAGAGCGGCGACACGACGGCCGCTGACCAGTCCAAGGGTGACGTGCGACCGAGATGAGAGGGCGACGAGCGCAGCGAACACGACCTCACCCGGGGAAGTGCGGGGTCGAGGTCGAATTCGGCCAGCGTGCCGTCGAAGTCCGACCACACCACAAGCCATGGGCCGCGCGTCCGCGCCACGAAGGCGCGGTGCACGTCCGCAAACACGGCCCCATCCTATCGCGAACGCCGCACGAAGCAACCTCGGCCGGTGGGGCGCTCGGCGCGACTATCGGCCGGTGCTGCCGAAGCCGCCGCGTGAGGCCCGATCGCTCGATGCGATCTCTTCGAAGGTCACCCGCGGCGCGGCCAGCACCATGCCTTGCGCGAGACGATCGCCCGCCACGACGTGCACGGCTTGATCGGTGACGTTGATCACCTGGATCTTCACCTCGTCGGCCGGACCGCAGTAGTCGGCGTCGATGACGCCGATGCCGTTGGCCACCATCAGGCCGCGCTTGAGCGGCGTGCTGCTGCGGGCGAGGATGGCCAGGAAGTGGCCGGCGGGCACTTCGACGACCAGGCCCGTAGGTACGAGCGCGATGGCGTGTGGTGGCACGACGAGGTCGGCGGAGGCGGCCAGATCGAATGCGGCGGCGCCGGACGTGGCGTAGGCCGGCACCGGAACCGACGGGGACAGACGCGTGATTTTGAGGATCATGTGGGGGGATCTTATCGGGACCCGGGTCTCGGCCCTCGGGTGCTGGGAGAAAACGGGTAATGATGATGGCTCCCGGCCGGGCGACCATCGGACCGGCGGATGCGTCTCAAGGACACCTATGACTTCGCGTTTTCTCGTGCGTTCCGCTCTCGTCGTTCTGGCCCTGCTGTCGCTGTCGGGAGCGCCCCGGGCGCAAGTGGCGGCACCCGCGCCGGCGGCGCCAGCCGCGTCTGATCCCGCCACGGCTGCGCTCACCGCCACGCTGCCAGTCGATGGGGCGGTGCGCATGGGGCGGCTGCCCAACGGCCTGCGCTATTTCCTGCGCCAGAACCGACGACCGGCCAAGCGCGTGTCGATGCGCCTGGCCGTCGACGTGGGCAGCATCTACGAGGACGACGATCAGCGCGGCCTGGCGCACGTCCTCGAGCACATGGCCTTCAACGGCAGCACCCACTTCAAGCCGGGTGAGCTGGTGGCGTTCCTCGAGTCGATCGGCGCGCGCTTCGGTCCCCACGTCAACGCCTCGACCTCGTTCGACGAGACCATCTACATGCTCGACGTGCCCACCGACCGCGAGGGCTACGTCGACAAGGCGCTGCTGGCCCTGCGCGACTTCGCTGGCGGCGCGTCGCTCACCGGTGAAGAGATCGACAAGGAACGCGGCGTCGTGCTCGAGGAATGGCGCGGTCGCCTCGGGGCGCAGTCGCGGATCACCGACCAGCAGCTGCCGGTGCTCTTTGCCGGCAGCCGCTACGCTGACCGGCTGCCAATCGGCCTGCCCGACACTCTGCGCACGTTCCCGCATCAGCGCCTGCGCGACTTCTACAAGACCTGGTATCGCGCCGACCGCATGGCGGTGGTGGTGAGCGGCGACCTGCCGCTCGACGAGTCGGAGAAGCTGGTGCGCACCCGCTTCGGCGACCTGCCGGTGCCTGGCCCGGCGCCGCGGGCCATCGATGTGCAGGTGCCACTTCAGGCCGCGCCGGTCTACAAGATGGTGACCGATCCGGAAGCGCAGGGCTGGAGCGTGACCGCCGCCTTCAAGCACGCGCCGGAAGCGCAAGACACCGTCGGCGACTATCGACGGTCGCTGGTGCAGTCGCTCGGCCTGCAGATGTTAGGCGCCCGCCTGGCTGAGATCGCTCGTCAGCCGAACGCGCCGTTCCTGAGCGCCGATGCCAGCGACGCGGGCATCGGCCGCAATCTGTCGCTGTTCGAGCTGAGTGCCGAGGTTGCCGCAGGCGGCACCGCGGCCGGTCTCGAAGCGGTGGTGCGCGAGGCCCGCCGGGTGCAGCAGTTCGGCTTCGCGCCGGCCGAGCTCGAGCGCGCCAAGCGCGGCTTGCTCGCCGGCTACGAGCGCGCGTTCAACGAGCGCACCACCGCTGAGAGTCCGTCGCTCGCCAACGAACTGGTGCGCCACTTCCTGCAAGGCGAGCCCGCTCCGGGCATCGCCTATGAGTTCGGACTGGCGCAGCGCTTCGTGCCTGCCGTCACCCTCGAGGAAGTCACGGCCTTGATGCGCGGACTGGTGCGCGACCAGGGCCGCGTGGTGCTGGGCGTGGCGCCGGCCAAGCCTGGCGCCACCCTGCCGACCGACGACACGCTCAAGACGGCGATGGCGGCCGCGTTTGCCGCCACGGTGACGCCGTGGACCGATGGCCTGGCCGGCCGCGAGCTGGTGCCGACGCCGCCGCCGGCTGGACGCGTGACCGGCCGGCGCCAGATTCCCGCCGTCGGCGTGACCGTGCTCACCCTCTCGAATGGCATGGAGGTATGGCTCAAGCCCACCGACTTCAAGGCCGACCAGGTGGCGTTCAGCGCCTACGCCTTCGGCGGCGGATCGCTCTCGCCGCAAGCCGAGTTCACCGACGCCGCGCTGGCGCCGGCGCTGGTCGGCATGGGCGGCGTTGGCGGCCTCAATCCGATCGAGCTCGAGAAGCTACTGGCCGGCCGGATCGCGTCGGCCTCCCCGGACATCGACAGCTACACGCAAGGCATCTCGGGCTCGTCCACGCCGAAGGATCTCGAAACCGCGCTGCAGCTGACCTACCTGACGTTCACCGCGCCTGGGCTCACCGACGAGGGGCTCGAGCTGCTGAAGCGCCGCTTCGGCGCGATGCTGCAGAACCAGGCGCAGAGCCCGCGCTACGTGTTCGGCGAAAAGGTGCGCGAGCTCACCACGTCGGGACACTACTCGGCCAAGGGCCTCACCGCCGCCGACGTCGAGAAGCTCGACCTGACGGTGATGCGCCGCGCCTATACCGATCGCTTCGCCAATGCCGCCGACTTCACGTTCTTCATCGTCGGCGCGTTCAGCGAAGCCGAGATCGTACCGCTGGTGGAGAAGTGGCTCGGCACGTTGCCGTCCACCGGCCCGCGCCGCACGGTGTTCAGGGACATGGGCATGACCTTCCCGACCGGCGTGCAGAGGGCCGAGGTGCGCAAGGGCAAGGAGCCGGCCAGCCAGACGGTGATGTCGTTCTTTGCCGACACCGGGCTGGTCGAAACCGAGATGCACCGCGCCCGCGCGGCGGCCACGCTCGTCGGCATCGCGCTGCGCGACATCCTGCGCGAGCAGCTCGGCGGCACCTACGGCGTCAGCGTCGCCTATGGCAACACCGCGCCGCAGAAAGGCTACGGCACCATGAACGTGTCGTTCGGCAGTGCGCCCGATCGCGTCGACGGTTTGCAGCGGGCCGTGATCGACGAGCTGACGCGTCTGCGCGCCGAGGGTCCGTCGGCCGAGGATCTGCAGAAGGTGCAGGAACTCGAGCGCCGCGATCTCGAGACGTCGGCACGCCAGAACCAGTATTGGCTCGGCTCACTGCAGACCGTGCACATGCTCGGATGGGACGCCGCCACCATCGCCAAGCGTGGCGAGCGGACCGACGCGCTGACCGTGCCGGTGCTGCACGACACGATCAAGAAGTATTTTCCGCTCGACCGCTACGCGGTCATCACGCTGAAACCGGAAGCTTAGTCGTTGGCTCGTTCGTAGGCGACGACGAAGTGGCGGGCGATCGTGTCGTGCTCGGTGAGCACGGCGCGGGCCGCCGGCTCTACCACCGCGACGTCGAGGTCGAGCCCGGCGAAGGCGGCGATGGCGGCGATCGATCGCCAGCGTGTCATCACGACGATCTCGACCAGCGCGTCGAGCGGACGGGTCAGCAGCGACAGGCCAATGAAGCCGTCGAGTGCGAGCAGCGCCGGCTCGACCTGGGTCCGCAGGTGATTCCGATAGTGCGCGACGCGCTCCGGCGTCGTCGCGGCGCGCCAGACTCGCACTACCTCACCGGGCGATTCGTCCTCGTCCGGCCGTGGCGCGGACGCCGTGGTCATGGCCGCACCGGGTTGGTGGCGTCGGCGCCGGTCACCGTCGACCACTCCCGCACCTTCCACTTCGTCACGAGGCCGTTGGTCACGTAGGGGTCGTTTTGTGCGAATGCCTCGACCGCGCTCTTGTCTGCGGCGCGGAAGAGCAGCACGGCGCCGTCGACCGGATCGGCGAGGGCGCCGGCCAGGATCAGTGCGCCGGCTTCTTGGGCGGCCCAGGCCTTCTCGAGGTGGGCGCTGCGAAAGCTGGCGCGCTGCTCGAGGTAGTCGGCCGACACGTCGTAGAACAACAGGAAATGCTTCATCAGAGGACCTCGGCCGATCGGCCACCGCTCACCCGAGAGAGATGAGCGTCGGATCCGATCCTATGCGAGGCGGGGGCGCGTTGCGTGTCGCCCGTCCTGCCCATAGAATTGGTTCAGTCGGCGCACGTCGCGCCACGCCAGATGCCAGCCGGTCCCGGGTCATGCCCGGGACGCGAGCTTCGGATTACGAGCCCCGCCGTCATGCCGCCACAATTCGTCTACACCATGAAGGGGCTCGGCAAGATCCACGAGCCCGACCACCAGGTTCTCAAGGACATCTGGCTGTCGTTCCTGCCCGGCGCCAAGATCGGCGTACTCGGGTTGAACGGCTCCGGCAAGTCGACGCTGCTCAGGATCATGGCCGGCCTCGACCAGAACTTCGCGGGCGAGGCGTTTCTCGGCGAGGGCGTGAGCGTCGGGTTCCTGCAACAGGAGCCGCAGCTCGATCCGACCAAGGACGTGCGCGGCAACGTGGAAGAGGGCGTGGCCTCGATCCGCAAGCTGCTCGACGACTACGACGCCATCAACATGAAGCTCGGCGAAGAGATGTCGCCGGAGCAGATGGACAAGGTGCTCGAAGAGCAGTCGCGCCTGCAGGACAAGATCGACGCCACCAACGCCTGGGACCTCGACTCGCGGCTCGAGATGGCGATGGACTCGCTGCGTCTGCCGCCGCCGGATGCGGATGTGACGACGCTGTCGGGCGGCGAGCGTCGGCGCGTGGCCCTGTGCCAGCTGCTGCTGCAGTCGCCGGACTTGCTGCTCCTCGACGAACCGACCAACCACCTCGACGCCGAGTCGGTGGCGTGGCTCGAGCGCTTCCTGAAAGATTACCCGGGCACGGTCGTGGCAGTCACGCACGATCGCTACTTCCTCGACAACGTCGCCGGCTGGATCCTGGAATTGGATCGCGGCCATGGCATCCCGTATCAGGGCAACTATACCGGCTGGCTCGAACAGAAGCAGGGCCGTCTCAAGCTCGAAGAGAAGACCGAGAGCAAGCGTCAGCGGACGCTGCAGCGCGAGCTCGACTGGATCCGCATGTCGCCGCGGGCCCGCCAGGCCAAGGGCAAGGCGCGTCTCAACGCCTACGAGCAATTGCTCGCCGAAGACACCAACGAGAAGCTCGACAAGGTGGAGATCTACATTCCGCCGGGGCCGCGGCTGGGCGACATCGTGGTCGAAGCGCGCGGCCTCAAGAAGTCGTACGGCGACAACATGCTGTTCGACGATCTGACGTTCACCTTGCCGCGCGGCGGGATCGTGGGCGTGATCGGGCCCAACGGCGCCGGCAAGACCACGACCTTTCGCATGATCACCGGCCAGGAACAGCCCGACAGCGGCACGCTGCGCCTCGGCGACACGGTGCAGATCGGCTACGTCGATCAGAGCCGCGACGACCTCGATCCGACCAAGAGCGTGTTCGATGTGATCACGGGCGGCGAAGACGAACTCGAACTGGGCAAGCGCAAGGTGCCGTCGCGCGCCTACGTGTCGTGGTTCAACTTCAAGGGCGGCACCCAGCAGCGCAAGGTGGGGCAGCTCTCGGGCGGCGAGCGGAACCGCGTGCACCTGGCGCGTTTGCTGCGCAAGGGCTGCAATCTGCTCCTGCTCGACGAACCGACCAACGACCTCGACGTCGACACCTTGCGCGCGCTCGAAGACGCGCTGCTCGAGTTTCCGGGCTGCGCCGTGGTCATCAGCCACGACCGCTGGTTTCTCGACCGCATCGCCACGC
>JBDTWC010000087.1:0-7770 GCA_040006875.1 Acidobacteriota bacterium
GCCACCCAGGATCGCCGAGCGCCTCGCGTCAAAGGGTTTGCCCGTAGCGATGGCGCCGTCGCAGCGCTTCTCTTCGTCGGGCATGAACCTTAAAATACGCCTTGTTACATCTAGGCATCACCACAAGGAGACTCGCATGAATGACGCAGTGAAAGGTCGGCCGTACCAGGAATCGCGCATCGAAGATGAGCCGATCCTCGGCCCCGTGCTGGCGCTGCCCGACGGCCGTTTCAAGCGGTTGACCTGGCTCGAACGAGCGCTCGTGGCGCTCGGCCTGACCAACGCCAAATTGCTCGAAGCGCGCCACTTCAAACCTGTTGGCTCCTGAGACGCGTGGCATGGCGCTTGAGCGCGCCATGCTGCGGCGCCGTCAAGACCACTTCCATTCGTCCGACGCGCCCTGACCCGCATCGTCACAGCTGACGATGCGCCGAGCCTGCGCGGGCTATAGATTGCCGTCGCGCGTCTCGTGAATCCACGACCCTGCGAGTAGGGGGTGCGGCCCGAATCGGCCGCGGCGAGACGGGCACGGCGGCGGGCCGTCCGTATGATCAAAACGCGCGGTTGGTGCCGCTCACGAGGAGAAGTTGTGGCCCGAGAGCTGGTCGCGTTCGCACTGTGCCTGTGGCTTGCCACCGCAGGCGGCGTCGCGCCAGCAAGCGCGCAGGTGCCCACCATCGCTCTCGAAACCGGCGGGCACGTCGGTCCGATCCGACGCCTTGCGGCCGATCCTTCCGGTTCGGTCGTGGTCACGGCGTCCGACGACAAGACGGCACGCATCTGGAACGTGCGCAGCGGCAAGCTGCAGCACGTGTTGCGCATACCGATCGAGGCCGACGAGGTGGGGCGGCTGTACGGCGCTGCACTCTCGCCCGATGGCGCTCACGTCGCCGTCGCCGGTACCACGGCACGCGCCGACGGGCCGCACCGCGTCCACGTGTTCAGCGTTGCCACGGGTTCTTACGAGCGCTCGTTCGACGCGGTCGGCGGCGACGTGAAGCGCCTGGTCTGGCTACCCGGTGGCGATGCGCTGGCAGCTGTCTACGCCGCGCGGCCCGCGCTGCGGATCTTCGACGTGCAAGGGCGGCTGCTGTTTGAAGAGCGGCTCTCCGCAGACGCCTACGGCCTCTCGGTATCGAAGCAAGGCCAGATCGCCGTGGCCGCATTCGACGGCCGGGTGCGGCTTTTTAGAGCCGGCCCGTCAGGCTGGGGTCGCGAGGCCGACTTTCCGACTCGACTTTCCGACCCGGTGGGCGTGAGTCACTCACCCGACGGCAGCTTGCTCGCCGTCGCCTATTTCTCGCGGTCGGCGGCACCCGCTTCGGCGGCTGTGGACGTCTACGACCTGGTCGCGCGAAAGCTCGTCAAGCAATTCGACCTGCCGGACGTGACCCACGGCAACCTGATGAGCGTGGCCTGGCGAAACGACGGCAAGGCACTTTATGCCGCGGGCACCGGCTACCACGACGCGGGGTTCTACATCGTCAAGCGGATCGGCTGGCCCGATGCCCGCATCGACGAGCTGAAAGCCCCCGGCGGTTCGATTCTCGACATCGCTGCGCTGGCCGACGGCACGATGCTGCTGGCCACTTCGCAAGGCACCTGGAGCGCGCTTGAAGGCCTGTCGCTGACCGCGCGGACGTCGGTGCCCACGGCCAACTTCCTCGACCCACGCACCCTGCGCGTCAGTACCGACGCAAGCGTGCTGGCCTGGCAATTCGAGCCCGGCGGTGCACAGACCAGCTTCGATCTGGCGCGCCGGCGATTCGGCGAGGCGCCCCCCGGAACCACGCTCGAAGCGGCGAAGCCTTCGAGCTTTCGTCTGCGTGTGACCGATTGGGAGAACACGCGCCAGCCGGCCATCGACGGCAAGGCCGTGGTGCTGCTGCCCAACGAAAGCTCGCGCGCAGCGGTACTGGCTCCCGATGGCCAGTCGGTGCTGCTCGGCACGAGCCGCGCGCTGCGCCGCTTCGACGCGCGCGGTGTGCCGCTCTGGTCGGTGATGCTCAACACCGAGGTGCGTGCGCTGGGCGTGTCGGCCAACGGCAAGCTGCTGGTCGCGGCTCAGCTCGACGGCACGATCCGCTGGCGCCGCACCAGCGACGGGGCGCTGTTGCTGTCGCTGCTGCCGCTGCGCGACGGCCGCCACCTGCTCTGGACCGAACAGGGCTACTACGACGCGAGCAGCGGCGCTGAAGACCTGGCCGGCTGGCAAGTCACCCGCCCGGGCGGCGAGCGCGCCGACTTCTTCGGTAATTCCCGCTTTCGCGACCAGTACCACCGGCCTGACGTGATCGACCGGGTGCTGGCGGCGCTCGACGTCGGCGTGGCCGTGGCGGCGGCGAACGAAGAGCGCCGCGTGCTGGCCGCGCGTGCCGACGAAGAAACGCGCGCACGTGTAGCGGCGATGGCGTTGCCACCACCCCCGGTGGCTTCGGTGTTGCCGCCGGTCGTCACACTGACGGCGGCGCCAAAGGCGGAACCGGCAAAAGCCCAGGTGGCACTCGACTACGAAGTCTTCACCTCGCCGGTCTCGGCAGGCAATGCGCCTGCGCTGGTGGTCGTGAAGGTCGATGGCCGGCCGGTCGAGGTGCAGGACACGCGCAGCGAAGCCAGCAGCACGGGCGTAGCCTCGGGCCGCATCAGCTTCGCCGCGCCCGAGGCCGGTGCGGTGATCCAGGTGCTGGCGCAGACGAAGGCCACGGTCTCGATGCCGGCCGAGGTGGTGCTCGCGGCCAGCGCAACCCCGAAGCCGCCCGCGGCCACGCCGAAAGCCGACCGCCGCCCGAACCTCTTCGTGCTGGCCGTGGGGGTGTCGGAATATGGGAACCCCGAAATGAACCTGGGCCTGGCGGCCAAGGACGCGGTCGACTTCTCGGCGATCCTTGCACGCCAGCACGGGGTGTTCTACAAGCGCGTCGAGACCCGCGTGCTCACGAACCAGCGGGCCACGCGGCGCGCGGTGCTCGATGGCCTGAAATGGCTGCAGGACAGCACCGGTGCCGGCGACGTCGGTGTGCTGTTCCTGGCCGGGCACGGCGTCACGAGTGCCGACAACCTGTACTACTTCCTGCCGCACGATGCGGTGCCGGCCAACCTGGCACGCAGCGCGGTCTCGGAAGTGCACCTGCGCTCATCACTGTCGATGATGAAGGGCCGCAGCCTGTTCTTCGTCGACACCTGCTTCTCCGGAAAATCGCTCGGCCGCTTCCCTCCGCGAGACCTGGTCCGAATGGCCAACAGCTTTTCCAGTGCCGATGCCGGTGTCGTCGTGTTCGCCGCGAGTGCGCCACAGCAAGAATCGCTCGAGCTCGATGCGTGGGGCAACGGCGCGTTCACCAAGGCGCTGGTCGAAGGCCTCTCGGGGCGTGCCGACTTTCGCCACGAAGGCCAGGTCACGCACAAGGGCCTCGACTATTTCGTCGCGCATGAAGTCGCGCAACTGACCAAGGGGCTGCAGACCCCGGTGACGACCGTTCCTTCGGCCCTGGGCGATTTCGGGATCGCGGCCGTCCTTCCTTCTTCCAAGAACGAAAGCCTCCGATGAAGAACTCTCTCGCCGCGCGCACGAATTCCATTGCGGTCGAAAGCCATGTGTTGGGCCCGTTCTCTGCGCTGCTGCTGGCGTTCTTCACGCTGTGCCTGGCGGCCTGCGGCGGTGGGGGTGGCGGCAGCGACTCGCCCGCCGCGCCGCTCGTCGCGATCGTCTCGCAGCCAGCGAACCAGAGTGTGATTGCGGGCTCGCCCGCCACCTTCACCGTCACCGCCACGGCTGCCACCAGCTACAAGTGGCAGCGTTTCAACAGCGGCGCCTGGGCCGACATTGCCGGCGCCACGAACAGCAGCTACACGCTCACTGCCGACACCGCCGTCAATGGCGTGCAGTTCCGCGTGATCGTCTCCGACGGCAGCAACAGTGTCACCAGTTCACCGGCCACGCTGACGGTCACCGTGGCGATCGTGACCGCGTCGATCCAGACCGAACCGCAGAACGTGGCCGTGACCGAAGGCACCGACGCCAGCTTCACGGTCGGTGCCGGCGGCACCGCGCCCACACTGCGCTGGCAGGTCAGCCCCGACGGCACGACCTGGGCCGACGTGCCGGGCGCGAGCTCGAGCACCTTGCTGCTCGCAGCCGTCGCCCTCGCTGACAACGGCAAGCAGTACCGCGCCATCGCCAGCAATTCCGCCGGCAGCGCCACCAGCCGCGCTGCCGCCCTGGCGGTGACACCACGCTCATCGCCACCGCCCACGCCGACCCTCGCGATCACGTCGCAGCCGGCCAACCAGAGCGCGCTGAGCGGAGCCTCGGCCACCTTCAGCGTGACCGCCACAGGCGCCACCAGCTACCGGTGGCAACGTTTCAACGCCGGCGCCTGGGCCGACATCGCCGGTGCCACGGGCACGAGCTACACACTCACCGCCGACCCGAGCGTGAACGGCCAGCAGTTCCGCGTGATCGTCTCCGATGGCAGCAACCTCGTCACCAGCACGCCGGCCACACTGACGGTCACCATCGTCATCGTCGCAGCCTCGATCCAGACCGAACCGCAGAACATCGCCGTGACCGAAGGTGCCGACGCCGGCTTCTCGGTCGGCGCTGGCGGCACCTCGCCGGCACTGCGCTGGCAGATCAGCACCGACAACGGCGGCAACTGGGCCGACATCGTCGGCGCCACCTCGAGCACGCTGCTGTTGCCCGCCGTCACGGTGGCCGACAACGGCAAGCAATATCGCGCCATCGCCAGCAATTCCGCCGGCAGCGCCACGAGCCGCGCCGCGTTGTTGAGCGTGACGCAGGAATTCCGCGTCGTCACCGGCGGCGACGCCTGTGGCACGCAGAGCTGCGGCGGCGACAGTGCCGGCGGCGCTGGCGTGGGCAGTGGTGCCGACGGCGGCGACGGCGCCGGGCCGGGCCTGTCGGCGATGCGCCAGGTGACCGTGACGGCCTACAAGCCCGACGGCAAGGTGCTGGGCTCGGCCGCCCTGAGTGCCGACTACCTGGTCTCGCTCTACCCGGTCACCTACCGCGGGCCGTTCATCCTGAAGTTCGCCGACAACGGCAGCGGCAACGGCGAGTACTACGACGAATCGAAACGCGCCTGGATTCGCCTTCAAGGCCAGGTGCTGCACGTGATGGTGCCCAACCTCACGCACCACGTCAGCGCGAACCCGATCTCGGAAGCGGCTTACCAGTGGGCCTTGAAGCTGTACGGCTCCGAGGCTGCCCTCACGGCCACCACGATGCAACAGGCCAACGACCTGCTGCTCGCACAGGTCAACAACAAGCTGCCCACGGCCTACCAGACCAACGACATCACGAACTACGTGACGCCGATCTCCGACGCCTCGGGCAGCGGCACGCTCGAGAATACCTGGGCCGGGCGCTACAGCGCGGTGATGGCGGCCCTGCCGATTGCCGGCACACGCTTCAACCCGGCGCTCGAGAAGCCGGCACTGGCGTTCACGAACCAGCTGGTTGAAGACCTGAAGGACGACGGCGTGTTCAACGTCTCGGCCACCGTGCCGACCTTGACCGCCGCCTACGACGGCTCGGTGGCGAGCCAGCTGGGCGCGGGCATCTGCAGCGCGATCGCGGTGTGGGGCTCGCAGGCCTTGCCGTCGCAACTGGCGCCGCAAACCGCCGGCGCGGCCGTGCCGGGCCAGATGACCTTGTTGGCCGGCAGCCTCGGCGGGCGCGGCAACTGCGACGGCTGGGGCGCGAACGCGCGCTTTTCCACGCCGAAGGGGGTGGCCGTCGACACGAGCGGCAATGTCTATGTGGCCGATCTGTTCAACCACACGATCCGCAAGATCTCGCCCGCGGGTGCGGTGTTCACGCTGGCCGGCACGGCTGGGCAGCAAGGCAGCGCCGACGGTACCGGGGCCGCCGCACGTTTCTACGCGCCACAGGCGGTAACGGTCGACGCGGCCGGTACGGTCTACGTCGCCGACTCGGGCAACAACACGATCCGCAAGATCACGCCGACCGGCGTGGTGACGACGCTCGCTGGCACGGCCGGCGCGAGCGGAAGCACCGATGCGACCGGCGCGGCCGCACGGTTCTTCTCGCCGCAGGCGATTGCGGCAGACGGAAACGGCAACCTCTTTGTTGCCGACTGGCTTAACAACACCATCCGCAAAGTGACACAGGCGGGAGTGGTGAGCACCTTCGCTGGCACTGTGGGATCGTCGGGTTCGGGCTGCAGCGGCAATCTGCTCGACGGCCCGCAAGGCGTGGCGGTCGACAGCGCCGGCAGCGTCTATGTGAGCAGCAACTACTCGGTGGTGTGCAAGATCACCTCGACGGGTTCGATGTCGCAACTCGCCGACGGCTTCGGCAGCCCCGACAGCTACTTCGACAACCCGCGCGGCCTGGCGGTCGACGCGGCGGGCAACGTCTATGTGGCCGACAGCTTCAACGAGATCATCCGCAAGATCACTCCCACCGGAACGGTCACGACACTGGCGGGCCGCAAGATCACGCGCGGCAGCGCCGATGGCAGCGGGTCGACGGCGCGCTTCAGGCGACCCAACAGCGTGGCCGTAGACGCCACCGGCAATGTCTACGTGGCCGACGAAGAGAACCACACCATCCGCAAGATCACCGCGGCGGGCACGGTCAGCACGCTGGCCGGCGCTGCGGCGGTCGTGGGTTCGGCCGACGGCACCGGCGCGGCCGCGCAGTTCAACGGTCCGTCGGGGTCCGCAGTCGATGCGCAGGGCAACGCCTACCTCGTCGACACGCTCAACTTCACGATCCGCAAGGTCACGCCGGCCGGTGTGGTGACCACGCTGGCCGGAACGGCCGGGGTGTCCGGCAGCGCCGACGGCACGGGCACCAACGCGCAGTTCCGGTTCACCAGCGATCCGGACCCCATCGGCATCGCGATCGACGGTGGAGGCAACCTGTATGTAGCAGATACCGCCAACTACACGATCCGCAAGATCACGCCGGCCGGTGTGGTCACGACCTTTGCCGGCACGGCCGGCCAGAGCGGCAGCACCAACGCCACCGGCGCGGCCGCCCGGTTCAGCTGGCCGCGTGGTGTGGCGGTGGATGCCACCGGCAACGTGTACGTGGCGGACTCGTTCAACTACACGATCCGCAAGATCACATCAGCTGGCGCGGTGACAACATGGGCTGGAACAACGGGTGTGCCCGGAAGCCTCGACGGCACCGGCGTGGCGGCCCGGTTCGATCAACCTACCGGCGTGGCGGTGGACACGGTAGGCAACGTGTACGTCGCCGATCAGGGCAATCAGACGATCCGCAAGATCACGCCGGCCGCCGCGGTCAGTACGCTGGCGGGCACGGCCAAGACACCGGGGAGTGCCGATGGGACCGGCGCGGCGGCCCGGTTCAGCTATCCGGTCGGCGTTGCCGTCGATGCCGCTGGCAATGTCTACGTGGCTGACCCGGGGATCGAACTCACCGCGGGGCGCGAAGCCAACACGGTACGCAAGATCACGCCGGCCGGCGTGGTCACCACCGTCGTCGGCCGTCCTGGCAGTGTGGGCAACATCCTCGGCGCACTGCCCGCCTCGCTCGGCAAGATCAGCTCGGTGGGGGTGGTGTCGAGCAGCCGGCTCGTGATCACGTCTGACAACGGCGTGTTCCTGGCCACCTTCCCGTAGCGCCCTGCGGCGCTCGCTCCGGCGGGCGCCGCATGCAGGCGATGCCGTCGCCGATACTCCGGCGCATGTCTTCTCTCGTGTTCTTCAAGCTGCTCACGATCTTCATCGTGGTGGCCATCGGTTGGAGCGTCG
>JBDTWC010000088.1:0-7739 GCA_040006875.1 Acidobacteriota bacterium
CCTGGCCCAGGGTGGCCAGTGCCGCCGATTCGTGCTCGTAGAGCAGGCCGTACGCCTCGGCGCACAGGGTCTGCAACCGATCGGCGTGTCGGAGCACGTCGCGCGTGCGCTCCAGCTCCTCGTCCTCTCCGGACGTGATCCGCGCCTTGCGGAGTTCGGTGAGGTGGAAGGCGACCAGCTCGAGGCGGTTGGCGCGCTCCCCTTCATCGAGTTCCGCGCGAGCCAAGGCACGTTCCGCGTCACCGAACGCGGACCACGTCGCTTCGACGTCCTGACGCTCCGCCGCGAGACCCGCCCATCCGTCGAGCAACGGCAGATGCGCGGCCGGATCCAACAGCGCCTGGTGTTCGTGCTGGCCGTGCAGCTCCACCAGTTCGCCGACCAGCGTCCGGAGGGCCGTGGCGCTGGCGAGTTGTCCGTCGATGAAGGCGCGGCTGCGGCCCTGCGTCGTGACTTCTCGCCTCACGACGACGTCGCGGCCATCGGCGGTCTCGAACTGTGCCTCGATGGTGGCGACGTCTTCGCCCGTGCGGACGAGGTCTGCGGATGCGCGGCCGCCCAGGAGGAGCCCGACTGCGCCGACGAGCATGGATTTGCCGGCGCCGGTCTCTCCAGTGAGCACGTTGAACGATTGTTCAAACTCAATGGAAGCCGACTCGATGACCGCGAGATTCCTGATCGCAAGGTACCGGATCATCGAGTGGTCGCCCGGGGGAGGCCAAGCGCGCTGACTTGGAGACGGAAGTGCCATCGTATCATGGGTTTGACAGAATTTCACAGAACGTGTTACGGTTGCACTCTCGCGCTGTTTCCCAGCGGCGCATCTGCTCCCTGACAGTGGAGGTGTCGTTGCGCACGCCTGGATTCGTGTTCCTGGCCCTACAGGTTCCGGATGCCGAGGCGCCCGTCCGGGGCGCACTCAGCATCCTTCAACTCATCATCGACGCCAGCCTGGTTTCGAAGGCTGCCTTGACCGCGCTGCTGGTCTTCTCGGTGGTCTCGTGGGGCATCATCCTCGGTAAGTCGATGGCGCTGCGGCGGGCCGAACAGGAGTCGAAGTCGTTTCTCGATGTCTTCAGACGCAGCGCCAAGTTCTCGGAAGTGCAGGGCGTCTGCAAGTCGCTCGAGCACAGCCCCCTCGTAGGCTTGTTCCAGGCGGGCTACGCCGAGCTGAACCTGCAGCTGCGCCCCGACGCAAGGGCCACGCCGCCAAGTCCGGGCTCCCCCGCCGCGCGTCCTACTCTGAAGAGCCTCGCGGCCGTGGATCGCGCGCTGCTGCGTGCCTCGTCGGTCGAGGTCAACAAGCTCGAGAAACAGGTGACATTCCTGGCGACCACCGCAAGCCTCGCGCCGTTTATCGGCCTCTTCGGGACGGTGTGGGGCATCATGTCGGCCTTCGCCGGCATCGGCGCCGAAGGCTCCACCGATCTGGCGGTCGTGGCGCCCGGCATCGCCGAGGCGCTCGTGGCCACTGCCGCTGGGCTCTTCGCCGCCATGCCCGCCGTCTACTTCTACAACCACTTCACCTCGCGCGTAAAGGTCATGGCCTCCGAGATGGACGACTTCGCGCTCGAGTTCCTCAACATCTCCGAGCGGAACTTCACCTAACGCCATGCCCAAGGTGATGGCCCAGACGCCCGGCAGCGGCGGGCGTGCACGAGGACGTCGGGTGTCGACGTCGCTGGCGGAGATCAACGTGATCCCGCTGGTGGACGTGATGCTGGTGCTGCTCATCGTGTTCATGGTGGCGGCGCCGATGTTGCAGAAGGGCGTGGAGGTGAACCTTCCCGTCTCGCGCCGCGCCGACAAGCTCACGGACGAGCGGCTCTACGTCAGCGTTCCTGCTACCTATCGCCAGGACCGGCGGGTGCTGATCGGCGATGACCGCGCCGGCATTCCGATCACGGCCCTGGCCGAACGCATGCGCCAGGCGATGCAGTCGCGCGACCAGAAGGAAGTGTTCCTGCGCGGTGATGGCGCCGTGCAGTTGCAGGATCTCACCGAAGTGATGGACCGCTTGAAGGACGGCGGCGTCGAGCGCGTCGGCATCCTGACCCAGACGCCACCGGCGAGGGCCCGGTGACCATGGACGCCGTGAGCCAGGTGCTCGCGGGGCGGCAGACCGCCGACGGCGTTACCCCGATGGTCTGGCTGTCGGTGGCCGGCCATCTACTGCTCGCCGCGGCGATCGTGCTCGTGCCGGCGGCCTGGATGGGCATTCGGCCGCAACCAGACGAGCCGGTGATGATGGTCACGCTCGGTGGCGCGCCCGGACCTCAGACCGGCGGTCGTCAAGTCGAGAGCGCACAGTCCACTCAGGCGGTGGCTGCGCCCGCTCCGCGGCTCCAGCCCGTGCTGCCACCGACGGTGGCGACGCCCGAGATGATCGTGCCGACCAAGGCACCGCCCAAGAAGACGCCGCCCGCACCGGTCAAGCAGGCACCGCGCGAGGCCACGGCCCGGCTCACGCCGTCGACCGGCGCGGAGATTCAGAAGGGCGACGCCAACGCCAACACCACGTCGCGCAACCAGACCCCGTTCGGCGGTCTGTCGAGTGGCGGCGGTGGCTCGGGTCCGCGGCTCGACGTCCAGAATTTCTGTTGTCCCGAGTATCTGGTGACGATGCAGGATCGGATCCTGCGTAACTGGGAGAGCCGTCAGCAATCGCTTGGCGTCACCGGCGTCGTGTTCGTCGTGCAGCGCGACGGCACCCTCAGCGACGTGGCGGTCGAGAAGTCCAGCGGCAACTCCCAGCTGGACTTCCTGGCCACACGCGCCTTGCTGCTCACCCGTCAACTGCCGGCCCTGCCGGGCGAGTATCCCAATCAGTCACTCCGCGTTCACTTGACGTTCGAGTATCAGCGATGACACGAATTCCACGCATGCTTGTCCTGCTGGCTGCAGCCGTCGCCACGCTCGTGGCGGTCACGGCGGCGCAGGCGCCCGCGCCGCAGCCGCCGGTCAGCCAGCAGCCCGGCGAGGTCGGCTTGAAGATCACCGGCGCCCCCGGTCAGCCGCCGCGTTTGGCCGTGCCCGACTTCATCACCGCCGGGGCCGACGGCGCCGATGTGGCCAAGGAATTGGCGCAGGTGCTCTACGACGACCTGGCCTTCGAAGGCGAGTACGACCTGATCCCGCGCGACACCTATGCCTCGGTGCCGGCCGCGAAGTCGTTTGCCGACGCGCCGTTCGATCGCTGGCGGGAACTCGGAGCCGACGGCATCGTGGTCGGCTCGGTGACCCGGAGCGGCACCACCATCAAGGTCGAGATGCGACTCTTCGACGTGCGCTCGCGCCGCCAGATCCTGGGCCGCGAGTACAGCGGACCGGCGACCAACCCCCGGCTCTACGCCCACACCATGTCGGATGAAATCCACGACACGCAGATGCAGCTCAAGGGCGTGGCGCGCACCAAGCTCGCGTTCTCGTCCGACCGGGTGCGAGACAAGGCGACCAATACGGTGGAGTCGCGTAACGTGAAGGAGATCTTCATTGCCGACTACGACGGCGTGAATCAGCGGCGCGTCACCGTGAACCGGCAGCTCAACGTGTTCCCATCGTGGTCGCCGGATGGGCGCGCCATCGCCTACACGTCCTACCGGCGCGGCTATCCCGACATCTTCATCTCGCTCATCTACCAGGGCACGATGGAGACGCCCACCAACGGAGTGGGCCAGAACTGGCTGCCGGCGTTCTCTCCCGACGGCACCCGCATCGCGTTTACCTCGAACCGCGACGGGAACTCAGAGATCTACGTGATGAACCGCGACGGCTCCGGCCTGCGCCGGCTCACCACGCATCCGGCCATCGACTCGACCCCCACATGGTCGCCCTCGGGCGGACAGATCGCCTTCACGTCGGACCGCACCGGTTCGCCGCAGATCTGGTCGGTGAGCGCCGACGGACTCAACCTGCGGCGCCTGAGCTCGGAGGCCTACGCCGATCGGCCGACCTGGTCGCCGGCGCCCTACAACGAGATCGCGTTTGCGGCCCGCACCGGCAATCGCTTCGACATCAAGATCTACGAGGTCGACAAGGGCACGACGCGCCAGATCACCTTCGGTGAAGGCAGCAACGAGAGCCCGGCCTGGTCGCCGAGCGGCCGGCACCTGGCCTTCATGTCGACCCGGGTGGCGCGGGCCAGCCAGATCTTCACCGTGCGCCGGGACGGCAAGAACCTCAAGCAGATCACGCGCGACGGCAACAACTTCACCCCCAACTGGTCGCGGTAGGTCGTGCCGCGGCGGCGTTGGTGACGGCGACGAAAGACGACGAAAGACGGAGACGGGAGCTTGACGATGAAGCGCATGCACATGGTGGGGGTTTTGCTGGTCGTGGCGTTGATGGCGGTCACGGCGTGTGCCAAGAAGAAGCCGCCGATCGAACGGCCGATGCCGCCGCCCGCCGCTGGTGGCACCGAGATGGGCACCACCCCGCCTCCGCCCGCGCCGGATCCGCCGCTGGCGGAACCGCCCGTGATCACCCCGTCGGTGAACCCGGAGAGCACCATCGGGAGCAAGAACCTCGACGAACTCAACCGCCAGTCGCCGTTCGAGCCGGTGTTCTTCCTGCTCGACAGCTTCGAGATCTCGCCTGAGGGACGCACGGTGCTTCAAGCCAGTGCTCAGGTGCTGCGGCAACAGCCGACCTGGCAGGTCACGGTCGAAGGACACTGCGACGAACGCGGCACGGCGGAATACAATTTGTCGCTGGGCGAACGCCGCGCCGTCGCCGCCAAGGCCTACCTGGTCTCGTTGGGGGTCGCCGCCGAGCGGCTGCGCACGGTCAGCTACGGCAAGGAGTTTCCGTTCGATCCGGGCCACGACGAAGCGGCCTGGAACAAGAACCGCCGCGCTCACTTCGTGATCACGGCAAAGTGAGCGGCGGGCGGTCACTCACGATGATTCCTGTATGCTGACGGAAGGCGCATGATGACTTCACCTGCTCTTCGCATCGCCGTGGTCGTCGGCCTCATCGTGGGCGGGGCCACACCCGCCTTGGCCCAGCGTCGTGAGATGCAGCAGATGGCGGCCGACATCCGCATCCTCCAGGAACAGACGCAGCTCCTGCAGAACGCGCTGGTCACGCTGACCGACACGCTCAAGGCGGTCAACACCCGCATCGACGAACAGACCGGCCTGAACCGCAAGGCCTTCGCCGACGGCAAGCTGCAGTCCGACGCCATGGGCGGTGACCTGCGCGTGGTGCGCGAGCGCGTCGACGACACCAACGTGCGCATCACGTCGCTGTCTCAGGAAGTGGAGGCGCTGCGCCTCGCCATCCCGCCGATGGCGACCATGTCGGTGCCGACCGATACCGCATCGGTTGGGATTCCCGGATCGCCCAGCGACCAGATGGCCGGCACCGCGCCAGTGCCCGCGGGGGCCGCGCCGGCTGCCACGGCCTCGCCTGCCGCGCCGGCCGGTCCGATCGCGGCTGGCTCGCCCGCGCGGGTCTACGACACGGCCTGGGCCGACTACACCGCCGGCAACTTCGATCTCGCAATCGAGGGCTTCAACGGCTACGTGCGCTCGTTCCCGCGCAGCGAGTTCGCCGACAACGCGCAGTACTACGTAGGCGAAAGCTACTTCCAGCGCGGCAAGCTGGCCGAGGCCGTTGACGCCTTCGGACGGGTGATCTCCACCTATCCCAAGAGCGACGTGGTCGGCCAGGCCTACTACAAGCGCGGCCTGTGCTACGAACGGCTCAACCAGCCCGACCGCGCCCGCGAGGCCTACGACTACGTCGTCAAGACGCTCGGGGACAGCGACGTGAGTCGCCTGGCCAAGCAGCGGCTGGACGCCCTGAACCGCGCGCGCCCCCAGTAGCCGCGCACCCCGCGCGACTGGCGCCGTTTTCATTCGAGGACATCGACACCATGGGCAGTGTGAACAAGGTCATTCTGGTTGGCAATCTGGGACGCGACGCCGAGCTGCGCGCTACCCCCAGCGGCGCGTCGGTGGCGAGCTTCAGCATCGCCACGACCGAGAACTGGACCGGCAAGGACGGCCAGAAGCAGGAACAGACGGAGTGGCACCGGATCGTGCTGTGGGGTAAGACCGCCGACACGCTGCAGCCCTACCTCACCAAGGGCAAGCAGATCTATCTCGAGGGCCGCCTCCAGACGCGCCAGTGGGAGAAGGACGGCCAGAAGCACTACACCACCGAAGTGAAGGCCGACAAGGTGGTGCTGCTCGGCGGCGGTGCCGGTCGCGGCGAGCGTGGCGCTGATCGCGGCGACAGTGGCGGCTACAACGAGCCGATGGGTCAGCCGGCGGGCGCGATTACCGACGACGACATTCCGTTCTAACCCGGCTCTCGGGGCCCGGGTTTCACGACCCGGGCACCCGCTCCTAGGTGCCCTGCCGACCGTAGCGATCTTCGAGCCGCACCACGTCGTCTGTTTCGGGGGTCGAGACTTCGAACACGTCGGTGTCCTCGATCGCCGTCATGCGGTGCACGGTGGGCGGGGTGACGCGCACGGCGGCGCCAGGACCCAACTCCTCGGCCACGAGCGTGTCGCCGACCTGGTGCTCGAACCGGATCTTGCCGGTCCAGACGAAGATCGTCTCGTCCTTCCGGTTGTGATACTGGAGGCTGAGCGCGTGGCCCTTGTTGATATGAATCACCTTGCCGACGTAGCGGTCGGTGCGGGCCCACCAGATTTCGTAGCCCCAAGGCTTCTCCACTCGCTTCAACGGCTCGGTCACGGTCTCGGTCTCCTCGCGTTCTAGTGTCTCACGACATCCACAGCTAGCGCGGCGCGCCGCCGCGGTTCACGGCGGCCAGGGCCTCGAGCAGGTGCTGCTCCACTGCGTCGGCGGTGGGCAGACGCAGCACTTCCCCGGCAATGCGCTTGGCGTCACCGGCCTGCACGTCACGCACGATGTGGCGCACCAGTGGAATGGCCGACGGGGTCATGCTGAAGGCGCGGAAGCCGAGCCCGATGAGCAGGCCGATGAGCGAGGGGTCCGACGCCATCTCGCCGCACACCGAGGCATCGATGCCGCGGCGGGCGGCTGCGCGCCGCACCAGCCGGAGCAGGCGCAGCACCGCCGGATGCAGCGGTTGATAGAGCGCCGACACCCGCTCGTCGGTGCGGTCGACGGCCAGAGTGTACTGAATAAGATCGTTGGTGCCGACGGTGAAGAAGGCCGACTCGCGCGCCAGCAGGTCGGCGGCGAGCGCGGCCGACGGCACTTCCACCATCGCACCCACCGGTACCGCGACGCCCGTGTAGCCCACCCGCGCGGCGGCTTCGCGCATCAGGGCCGTGGCGCCGCGCATCTCCTCGACCGAGGTGACAAACGGGAACATGACGCGGAGTTGTCCGGCCGGCGCCGCGCGCAGCAGGGCGCGCAACTGCGTGCTGAGCACCTCTGGCCGGGCCAGACCGAGGCGGACACCGCGCAGGCCTGGACGGGCGTCACGACGATCGCGCGAGTTCCACGGGCCGGGTTGACGCTCGTCGAGATCGAAGGTCCGGATGGTCACACGGCGCGGCGCCAGCGAGGCGAGCAGGCTGCGGTAAATCTCGACTTGCTGGTCTTCGTTGAGGGTATCGGCGGCGCGGCCGGCGAGCAGGAACTCGCTGCGGAAGAGGCCCACGCCTTCGGCGCCGGCCTCGAGCAGCGCCGGCACGTCGTCAAGCCGCTCCAGATTGGCCTCGAGGCGAATGGCGACGCCGTCGGCGCTGATCGTGATCACGGCGCCCTTGGCGGCGGCGAGCAGCAGAATGC
>JBDTWC010000089.1:0-7732 GCA_040006875.1 Acidobacteriota bacterium
AGGAGCTGCTCTACGACTTGAAGGCGCTCAAGGCCGGGTCGGGCTCGACCATGAGCCGCCCGTTACCGCGGCCCTCAGGGCCATCGGTGGCGGTGCTGCCGTTTGTAAACATGACCTCGGATCCCGACCAGGACTACTTCTGCGACGGCATGGCCGAGGAGCTCATCACCGCCCTGTCGCGGATCAAAGGCCTGGCGGTGGCGGCGCGCACCTCGTCGTTCCAGTTCAAGGGGCAGGCGCCCGACATCCGGCACATCGGCGATCGGCTGCGCGTGCAGACGGTGCTCGAAGGCAGCGTACGCAAGCTCGGCAACCGTCTGCGAATCGCCGCGCAGCTCGTCAACGTCACCGATGGCTACCAGTTGTGGTCGGAGCGTTTCGATCGCACCTTCGACGACGTCTTCGCCATCCAGGACGACATCGCGTCGGCGATCGCGACGGCGCTGGCGGTCACCCTCGGCGACGCGCGGCCCGAGAAGGCCGTGAAGCCGCCGACCGAGCACCTCGAGGCGTATCACCTCTTCCTCCGCGGCCGCTACCTCTCCTACCAGCTCGGCAACGTGGCCGCGTCGCTGATGGGCGCGCTCGACTGCTTTTCGAAAGCTGCGGCGCTCGATCCAAACTTCGCCGCCGCCCAAGCCGGCGTGGCCGATTCGTACATCATGCTCGGCTACTACACCATCCTGCCGTCGACGCAGGCGGCCGAGCAGGGGCGCGCGGCGGCGCAGCGCGCCGTCGATCTCGACCCCGATCTCGCCGACGGCTACTCGGCGCTCGGCTGGGCCAAGACGGTGTTCGGCCTCGATCTGTCGACCGCCGAGGCCGACCTGCGCCGCGCGCTCGCGCTCAACCCCAACCACGTGCCGGCGCGCTGCTATCTCGGTGTCTACCTGTTCGCGGTCGGCCGCTTCGACGAGTCGATCGCAGCGCTGCAGGACTGCCTGTCGCGCGACCCGTCGTTCCTGGTGGCCCGCTTCTCGCTCTGCCACGCCTACGTGGCGGCGCGACGGTTCGACGAAGCGTGGCGCGAGATCAAGTTCCTGCAGGAGCTGGCACCCGACTGGCCCGGCATCCGCTGGTATCTCGCCCTCGTATTGGGCGGACGCGACCAGCATCGCGAGGCGGTGGAGATTGCGGCCGAGGGCACGCGCCTGGCGCAGGGCGCGCCGCTCTTTGCCGGACAGCAGGCGCTGATGCATGCGCGGGCCGGCGATCACGCCGAGGCCGAAGCGCTGCTCGCCTCGCTCGCTGCTTCGGGCTACGCCTCGGCCTATCTGCTCGCTCTGGTGCACGGCGCGCTCGGCCGGCTCGACCAGGGCTTCGCGCTGCTCCATCAAGCGATCGATGACCACAACGACAACGTGTCGCTCATGGCCGTCGACTGGCGCTTCGACGTGTTCCGCCGCGACCCGCGCTTCCCGTCTTTATTGGCGCGGCTCCGCCTGCCGCTCCACCCGATCCATGGCTGAGGCTCCATCGCCACGCGTCGCCCTGGTCGTGCCGCTGGCGCTGGCCACGCTCGCGCTCGGCATCCCGCTCGATGCCACCGGCGCCTGGTGGGCGCAGCCGGTCGTGTCCGCCTGGGCCTGGCTGGCGCTGGGCGTCGTCGCCACGGTCGGGTCGCGCGCGCATCGCGTCGAACTCGTCGCGTGCGTGTTGCTGGCCACGGCCGGCGAGCTCTTCTTGAAGGACGTGTGGGGTCTCTACGAGTACCGGCTCGGCAACCTGCCGCTCTTTATCCCGGCCGGGCACGCGCTGGTGTTCGCCGCGGCCTCGCGCATGAGTCAGCGAGCCCCGCAGTGGCTGCCGCTCGCGGTGGCGACCCTGTGCGTGCTCATGGTCGGCTACGGCGCGTGGCGTGGCTACGACACATTCGGACTGGTGTGGGGCGTCGCGTTCCTCGCCTTCGTCTGGCTGAGCGAGAATCCCAGGTTGTGCGCCACGCTCTTCCTGTTCGCGCTCGCCATCGAGAGCTACGGCACCGCGCTCGGTGGCTGGCGCTACTACGCCGTCGAGCCGTGGTTCGGCCTCACCACCACCAACCCGCCGGTGTGGATCGGCGCCGTCTACTGCACCCTCGAGACGCTCGTGCGCCTGACGTCGCAGGCGCTGCCGCGGGTCCGGGCAGGCCTGGTCGAACGCGCCTACCCGCGATCGGCGGCGAGTGCCGCGCTGCCCTCGCGCTGCAACGACCGGTAGAGCATCACGTGCACGACCACGAACAGGATCGTCCACAGATACAGCATCCCGGTCAGCACGCGGTCGGTCGATAGCCACGGCGACGTGCCCGCCACCCACTGATCGTAGGTGCCGAGCGACAGCGTGCGGTAGGGCTGCAGACCCATCCACAAAATGCTGAAGCCGATCGCCATCCAGAAGAGCGTCCACAGCACCCGCTGCGCGCCTTTGGCCGCGAGTCGCGTGCCCACGTGAAAGCCACCGACGTTGGCGGCGAAGTAGACCAGGATGAACGCCGACGGCAGCCACGGATAGTCGATGACGCTGTCCCTGGTCCACCACATGTGCGACGTCTCGACGCCGAAGCACTTGATCATGAGGTAGATCGGGAACCACACGATGGCGAAGATCTGGAACAGCAGGCTGGCCGCCAGGCCCTTGAAGTAAAAATATCCCGCCTTGGTAGAGCGCAGGCCGGGGGCGCAGGCGGCCGCCAGTACCGTGCCCGACGCAAAGGCGATCGGCACGTCGATCTGCATCATGGGGAGAGCCTCCGGAAATTCAGGCGTCAAGGGCGCAGGCGAAGTTCCGCCATGACGCGACGCCCGATGATGTCACCGAACACGTGGTGCTGCACCTGCTGGTCGAACAGGTTCGTGCCCTTCACGATGACCGTGGCGTGCGCGCCGACGCGTCGCCCCGCCGTAGCGTTCACCAGAGTGTAGCCGCGCGTCCAGCCCTGCACGGCCAGCACGTCGGTCCACAGCGCCCGTGCCGTTTCGGTGATCGAGGCCTGGCCCAGCCAGGCCCCCGCCGACCACGTGAGGCCCGCATGCGCGCGGTGCCGCGGTGCGATATTCACGAGCGGCGTCACGGCCGGGTCATCGCCGGTCACATCGGGGGTGGCCTGGAACGCGTAGCTCGAGGCGAAGCTGACCTGGGGCGCGAGCCGCACCTCGAGCGACGTCTCCACGCCGGCCTCGACCACGTCGCCCACGCGTCCCCAGCGAATCAGCTTAGGGAGCGGAATCGCCGCCAGCGCCGCCAGCGGGAGCGGCCATCCGGCCGGTGGATCGGCCGGCGTGTAGAGTGCCACGACGCGCTGGGCCAGTAAGCCCGTGGTCCGCGTGCGATAGGCCGACACCGTCACGGTGGCGCGCCGGCCGAGGTCGGCGGTGTAGCCCAGCTCGACGCCATCGGCCGTTTGCGGCTGGAGCTGCTCGTCGCCGAGCACGCGGATGTCGGCCTGGAACGGGCCGGTGGGCAACAGCAGATCGAGCGGGCTCGCGAAGTCGATGTAGTTCTGCACCAGCGACGGCGCGATGTAGGCGCGGTTGTAGGTGGCGCGCAGCGTCTGCCCCGGCGCCGGATCGACGCGCACGCCGACGCGCGGCGACAGCGACACCCCCGACGTCTCGATCCAGTCGGTGCGCACGCCGGCGCTGACCCGCACCCGCGACGACACCTGCAGGTCGTCGGTGAGATAGGCTCCGGTATCGCGGCGCGCGCGCTTGGCTGGCACGAAGCTCAGGTCGAAGTGCGACGCCCGTGCGCTCGCGCCGTAGACGAGCAGGTGCTTCCCCGCCACCACGCGGCTGTCGCGCGCCTCGAGCTGATAGGACTGGCTGTCGGCGGCGCTGCCGGTGGTCGTGAGCAGGCCGTCGTAGCGTGCGCGGTGCGCCGTGACGTAGCCGGTGACCGACGCGGTGTCGCGCGTGTAGATGGCGCTGCCGTAGGCTTGGCGCAGCACGCGCGCCTCGAACGGCCCGGCCGACGTGAGCAGCAACCCGCCACTCGATGCGGCCCCGAGATCGAAACGCCAGCCCGAGGTGGCCGAGGTCGCGAGGTCGGCGCGCAGCGCGGCCTTCACCTGCGTGGTGCCCCGGTTGCGGTAGGGCTGCAGCGGCGTGCCGTCGGGCAGTGCGGCCGGCCGCGACCAATTGTCTTGCGCGTAGTACGAACCGCTGGCCCGGTAGGACAGGCGGCCCGACCCACCGCCGTGCGCCGCGGCCAGGTCGCGCGTGCCACGTTCGCCGAGGCCGACGCGCAGGCGCGTGCCACGATCCTCGGCCGGCGTCTTGGTCACGAGATTGATGGTGCCCGAGAGCGCGTTGGCGCCCCACACCGCCGACCCGGGGCCGCGCGCCACTTCGACCTGTTTCAGGTCGTCGAAGTCGAGCGGCACCAGATCCCACAGCACCATGCCGAAGTAGTCCTGATAGACCGAGCGGCCGTCGACCAGCGCCAGCGTGCTGCTGGCGTTGGCGCCCGCGGCAGTGCGGGTCGTGATCTGCACGTCGCGAACCGACACCTCGGTGACGTTCACCCCGGGCACGGTCCGCAGCAGATCGCCGAAATTGGTGGCCGGCGTGTGCGTCAGATCGGCGCCGCTCAGCACACTCACCGCCGCGGGTGCCGTGCGCAGCGATTCAGGTGAGCGGCTGCCCGTGACGACCACGGTGTCTCCGTAGCTGGCCACGGCGAGCACGGCGTCGAGCGTGCGCGCACTTCCGGCGGTGACCACGACGTCCTCGACCGTGAAGGCCGCAAAGCCGGCCAGTTCCGCCACGACGCGATAGCTGCCCGCGGCCAGGGTGAGCTCGTAGCGGCCAGCGCCGGTTGACGTGCTCGTCTGCACGCGTCCGGACGACGCGTCGGTGGCCGTGACCAGCACGCCGGGAAGCACTCCGCCCGACGCATCGCTCACGGTGCCCGACACCGTGCCGCCAGCCGGCCCTCGATCCGAGGCCCAGGCGCACTCGGCCGCTCCGGCCCCGACCCACAGCACCACCAACGCGACGGCGATCCCTGGCCCCCTCCCGACGCCTGGCGTCAATGCCCCACCGTGGGTGCCGACGCGGCCGCCGCCGATTCCTCCGGGAACCAGCGGGCGATGAACTCCGGCGGAATCTCGAACGGCTTGCTCCCGGACAGGTGGCCCATGCGGTCGAGGAGCGTGTGATGGAGCTTCTCGGAGGCCCAGCGGTAGGGACGGATCCAGTGCAAGGCCGCGCTGGTCGAGACGATGACCTTCCACAGCCGCAGCAGACACCACACGTAGGTGTGTTCGAGCCACGGCGCCCGGGCCACGCCGAGCATGTCGGCCGACGCGTCGCCGACCAGATCGCGCGTCAGCACCAGCGGCACGTGTTTCTGCGTTTCCGGCATGAGCTGCACGAGCAGGCCCATCAGCGCCTGCGTCAGGGTCCTGCCGGCCTCGGACGGCGCGGCCTGGTGGGCGCGAACGGCGTCGTAGAGGATCTCGGCGTTGGCCATGTCGGCCGGCAGCAGCTCTGGGCGCACGCCCATCAAACAGCCGACCACGTTCCA
The DNA here is from genome assembly GCA_040006875.1 of Acidobacteriota bacterium. Lineage (GTDB taxonomy): Bacteria > Acidobacteriota > Vicinamibacteria > Vicinamibacterales > UBA2999 > CADEFD01. Next base: position 5,509 of record JBDTWC010000089.1, read on the forward strand.
GCAGTGAATGTAGGCGTCCTGCTGGCGCGCCGTCATCGGCACGCCCATGGCACGGAAGCCGCGCACGCCCACATAGGAGAACGTCATCAGGGTGAAGACGAGATCCTCCTGGTTGATGGGCGCGCCGAAGGCCTGCGCCGCGCCCGGATCGAGCGGCTGCCCAGACCCGCCAGAGGTCTCGCCGATCATGTGCCGGATCACGGCGTGCATCAGACGCACCTTCTGCGTGGTGTGAGCGCCCGGACCGGCGCCCGCACCGTCGTGAGGCACCAGGCCGCCCGGACACATCACGGCCATGATCATCTGCGCGGTTTCACGGATGCGCCGCGCCGGGTCGAGCTGCAGGAACTTGGTGAAGCACAACACCTCGGTGCCGTACTTCATCGTGTAGCACTCGGGCAGGCTGGCGCAGGCGAGCAAGGTCGACGACGACACGCCGTAGAGCAGGAAGAAGTCTTCGGCGTGGCGGACCAGATCGGGCCGGGTCCAGGCTGGCAGCGCGCCCGACTCCGTCAAGTAGAGACGCACGTCCTCGGGCAGGCGCCGCGACGGCTCGCCGTCTGGATCCCACACCTCGTGGTTGCGTACCAGCTCGGCGAACAGGCCGAAGACATTGCCGTCGTGCATCAACGCGGCGACCCGGTCGGCCGGAGGATCGGCCTCGTGGCGGAGACGCTCGAGGAAGGCGATATCGAGCGACGTGGTCGTACCGAGAATATTTTTCATCCGCAACCTGGGAGCATGCGCAAGGGCGGCGCATCGGGGGCTCCGGCTCAGGATTCTAGCCCACTCACCCTGCGCCCGGGACCATGGATTCGCCTTGCGACCCGGCGCAGCACCGCGTTACTGTCATGGGTGCTATCAGCCGGCCGTGGCGATGTCGTCGCGGGGCCCATCGAAAAGGACGACACGATGCACGCACAGCAGACGCGGCGGAATATCCTGCGCACCGGCCTGGCGGCCGCGGGCCTCGGCATGATGGGGGTGCCCGACTGGGTGCTGCCGGCGCTGGCGCAGGGCGCGACGCTGGTGCCCTTCCTCGACTTCCCCGAGAACTTCAATCCCACCCCGGCGCCCGACCGGCGCCTCTACGACTCGCGCACGCTCGAGACGTTCCTCACACCCAAGGATCAGTTCTTCACCACGCAGCACCTGGGTCACCCGGTGCTCGACCCTGCCACCTTCAAGCTCAGCGTCGGCGGCATGGTCAACACGCCCAAGAGCTTCACGCTCGACGACCTGAAGAAGATGCCCAAGGCCGAAGTGATGTTCGGCTTCGAGTGCTCGGGCAACCGCGCGCCGGCGCAGAGCTTGTGCGGCAACGGCAAGTGGACCGGCGTATCGCTGGCCGCCCTGCTCAAGACCGTGGGCGTGAAGGCCGAGGCGCGCGAGTTCGTCTTCCTGGGCGCCGACCACGGCACCGAGGAAGTCGAGTGGCGCACGCAGAAGTACAGCCTCGATCAGCAGTTCGGCCGCAGCCTGCCGCGCGACCGGGCGCTCTCGGCCGAGCCGATCGTCGCCTACGCCTTCAACGACGAGCCGCTCACGCGGCACCAGGGTTTCCCGCTGCGCCTGATCGTGCCCGGCTACTACGGCGTCGGCAACGTGAAGTGGCTGCAGGACATCCAGGTGCAGAGCGATCCGTACATGGGCAAGTACCAGGCACGCTGGTACCGCACCGTGCGCGGCGAGATGATCAACGGCGAGTTGAAGTGGATGGAAGACGCGGTCACCAGCATGCGCCTCAAGTCGTTCGTGGCCCGCATCGCCAAGGAAGGTGACACCAACAAGGTCACCGGCGTGATCCTCAACGACGGCACGGCCATCAAGTCGGTCGAGGTGAAGATTGACGACGGCGCGTGGCAGCCGGCCACGCTCGACAGGCAGAACACCAAGTACTCGTGGAAGCTGTTCCACTACGACTGGAAGGGCGCCACCCCCGGCGAACACACGATCGTGTCGCGCGTCACCGACCTGACCGGCGCGGTGCAGCCCACCGAGAAGGACCTCGAGAACAAGAAGTCGTTCCTCGAGCACAACGCGCAACATCCGCGGCGGGTGATGATTTCCTAGCGGCGGGGCTCGGGGCTCGGGGCTCGGGGCTCGGGAACAATCTCGCACGGGCCGCGGCGGCGACTTCGCTCCGCGGCCCGTGATCTGTACGGCGCATTCTTCCAATTCGCGTGGACTCCAGCACCACGGGCACGGGCGGCGACGCCACCAG
>JBDTWC010000090.1:0-7727 GCA_040006875.1 Acidobacteriota bacterium
GGCTGAGTTCGTAACGCCGCTCGCGTCGGGTCAGAAGCTGGCCGCGTGGGGCCTCACCGAAGCGGGCTCGGGCAGCGATGCCGCCGCGATGCGCACCGCGGCCGTGCGCGACGGAGACAGCTGGGTGCTCGACGGCAGCAAGGCGTTCATCACCCACGGCGCCTCGGCGCACACCCTGGTCGTCATGGCCGTGACCGATCGCAGCAAGGGCAGTAAAGGCATCTCGGCCTTCATCGTGGAGCGGGGCACACCCGGCTTGCTCACCGGCAAGAAAGAAGACAAGCTCGGCATGCGCGCCAGCGAAACCGCCGAGGTCATCCTCCAGAACTGCCGCATTCCCGCCAGCCACCTGATTGGCGAGGAGGGGCAGGGCTTCATCCAGACCCTGCAGGTACTCGATGCCGGCCGCATCGGCATCGCCGCGCTGGCCGTGGGCCTGGCCCAGGGCGCCTACGAAACGGCGCGCAACTACGCCTTCGAGCGCATGCAGTTCGGCAGGCACATCGGCCGCTTCGCCGCCATCCGCGCCAAGCTCGTAGGTCACGCCACGCGCGTGCAGGCGGCGCGGCTCCTGACCTACCGCGCGGCCTGGCTGAAGGATCAGGGCCGGCGCATGACCCTCGAGTCGTCGATGGCCAAGCTCTACGCCAGCGAGATCGCGGTACGCGCCGCCGAAGACGCGGTGCAGATTCTGGGCGGCTACGGCTTCGTGAAGGACTACCCGGCCGAGAAATTCTTCCGCGACGTGAAGCTCACCACCATCGGCGAGGGCACGAGCGAGATTCAGCGGCTCGTCATCGCGCGGCAGCTACTGGCGAACTGACGTGGCCGACCGACTGCCGCTGGGCGAGCGCGTGCTCGCCGGTGACCCCCGCGCCATCGCCCGCGCCATCTCGATCATCGAAGACGACAGTCCGGCCGCGGCCGCGCTCGTGCGCCAGCTCTTTGCGCACACCGGCGGCGCCTACCTGGTCGGCGTCACCGGCCCGCCAGGCGCGGGCAAGAGCACGCTCGTCGATCGCATGGTCACCGATGCGCGCGCGGCCGGCGAGACGCTCGGGGTGATCGCGGTCGACCCGACCAGCCCGTTCACCGGCGGCTCGATCCTCGGTGATCGCCTGCGCATGCAGGCTCACTCGGGCGATGCCGGCGTGTTCATCCGCAGCATGGCCACGCGCGGCAATCTCGGCGGCCTGGCGCGCACCACGTCCGACGTGGCGGTGGTGCTCGACGCGGCCGGCAAGTCGATCGTGATCGTCGAAACCGTGGGCGTAGGCCAGGACGAAGTGGACATCGTGCGCACCGCCGACATCTCAATCGTCGTGCTCGTGCCCGGCACCGGCGACGACGTCCAGGCGCTCAAAGCCGGGATCATGGAGATCGCCGACATCTACGTGGTCAACAAGGCAGATCGTGACGGCGCCGAGCGCACCGTGACCTCGATCGAGTCCAACCTCGCGCTGCAGATGTTCTCGGCCGGGCAGTGGCGTCCGCCGATCATCCGCACCGAGGCCACGACCGGCAAGGGCGTGCCGGAGTTGTGGGCGGCGATTCGCGCCTTCCGCGCCCACACCGCCGCCACGCGGCAGTCGCGGCTGCAGGCGCGCCAGGAATTTCGCTTGCGCGAAATACTGGGCCGTCGTTTCCTGGCGCATGTCGAGGCCACCGTCCTCGGTCCGGGCGAGTTCGATGCGCTGGTCGGCCGGATTGCCAGACGCGAGCTCGATCCCTATACGGCGGCCAGCGGCGTGATGGCGCGGGCGCTGGGGCAGACAGGGGAGCCGGCATGAAGGTGCGCCTCGATCACATCGGCATCGCGGTGGGTCCGTCGGACGACCCGGCTGCCTGGTATCGCGACCGCCTCGGGCTCACCGTTGCGCACGTCGAGACCGTAGCGAGTCAGCAGGTCCGGGCCCACTTCCTGCCGGCCGGCGGCGCGATGCTGGAATTGCTGGAGGCCACGGCGCCGACCTCGCCGATCGCGAAGTTCCTCGAAAAGCGCGGCCCCGGCCTCCATCACGTGGCCGTGGCCGTGGACGACATCGTGGCGGCGCTGGCCGAACTGCGCGCCGCCGGCGTGCGTCTGATCGACGAGCTGCCGCGCGCCGGCGCCGAAGGCGCGCTGGTGGCCTTCCTGCATCCGTCGGCGGCCGGCGGCGTGCTGGTCGAGCTGAAGCAACCGGCCACCGGGGTGGCGGCGGGACATGCGCAGGTGGTGCCGCTGTTCCGCGGCGGTGGGCGGGTCACCGTCGGCGACTTCGAGCTCATCACGCTGTGCGACGGCTTCTTCGCGCTCGACGGCGGCGCCATGTTCGGCACCGTGCCGCGTACGCTGTGGGAGAAGCGGCTGCCGCCCGACGACCGACACCGCATTCCGATGACGATGCGCCCGCTCCTCGTGCGCACCGGCGACGTCACCGTGCTGATCGACGCCGGCTGCGGCGACAAGATGGAGGCCAAGAGCGCCGCGATCTACGGCCTCGATCGCACCTATCACCTGACCCACTCTCTGGCCGACGCGGGCCTGGGCGTGGATGACATCGACATCGTGGTCGCGAGCCACCTGCATTTCGACCACGTCGGCGGCTTCACCGAGCGCCGGACCGACGGCAGCCTCGCGCCGCGCTTCCCGCGCGCCCGTTACATCGCGCATCGCGGCGAGTGGCACGACGCCACCCATCCACACGAGCGCAATCGCGCCAGCTATCTGCCCGAGAACTTCCAGCCGTTGATGGACGCCGGCGTGCTGACGCTGGTCGACGACGACGCCGAGATCGTACCCGGCATACGCTATCGCCGCTCCGGCGGTCACACCATGCATCATCAGGTGGTGACGATCGCGTCACAGGGCCGTACGGCCGTGTTCGCCGCCGACATGTACCCGACCGCGGTGCACATTCCCGACCCCTGGGTCATGGGCTACGACCTCTATCCGGTGGACACGCTGACGTTCAAGCGCGCCTTCGCCCGTGAGGCGATCGCCGGCGAATATCTGATCTTCTTCGAGCACGACGCGTCGCTGGCGGCCGGCGTGCTGCGCGAAAGCGACGGCAAGCGCACGGTTGCGCGCGTCCTGTAGCTCCAGCCCCAGCCCCCAACCCAGGACACGAGTGATGTCAGCAGAGATCGGGATCATCGGCGGGAGCGGGCTCTACGAGATGGCGGAGTTGACGGGGCGCGAAGAGCGCGTGGTCACGACGCCGTTCGGCGACCCGTCTGGTCCGTTCGTGGTCGGCACACTGCGCGGCAAGCGCGTGGCCTTCCTGGCCCGGCACGGCGCCGGCCATCGCCTGCAGCCATCGGAGCTGAACTTCCGCGCCAACATCTTCGGCTTCAAGCTGCTCGGGGTCACGCACATCATCTCGGCCAGTGCCGTCGGCAGTTTGAAGGAGGAGTACCGGCCGCTCGACCTCGTGTTCCCCGACCAGTTCCTCGACCGGACCTTCGGTCGCATCGGCACCTTCTTCGGGCGTGGCCTGGTGGCGCACGTCAGCCTTGCCCATCCCGTGTGCGACCGTTTGCGGCTGGTCGCGGCGGCGTGTGCCGACGACACCGGCGTGCGCGTGCATCGCGGCGGCACCTACGTATGCATGGAAGGACCGCAGTTCTCGACCCTGGCCGAGTCGGAGCTCTATCGCTCGTGGGGCATGGACGTGATCGGCATGACCAACCTGCAGGAGGCCAAGCTGGCCCGCGAAGCCGAGATCTGCTACGCCACCATGGCCCTGGTCACCGACTACGACTGCTGGCATGCCGACCACGACGCGGTCACCGTGGACATGGTGATCGCCACCCTGATGCAGAACGCAACCGTGGCGCAGCGGGTCATCGCCGATACCGTGGAGCGTCTCACGATCGAGCGGCCGTGCGCCTGCGGCGAGGCCCTCAAGTCTGCGCTCATCACCCGGCCCGAGGCCGTGCCCGAAGCCCTCAAGCGCGAGCTGGCGCCGATCGTCGGCCGCTATCTGCCCGCGAGTTCCTAGCCCAGCGACCCGGGCACCGCCTGTCAAGAGACCCCTATGAACCTGATCGTCACCGGCTCGATCGCCTACGACTACCTGATGTCCTTCCCGGGCAAGTTCACCGAGCACCTGCTGCCCGAGCACATGCAGCGGGTGAGCCTGAGCTTCCTGGTCGACACCATGGACAAGCGCCGCGGTGGCTGCGCTCCGAACATCGCTTACACGCTGGCGCTGCTCGGCGAGCGCCCGGCCCTGATGGCCACGGCCGGCCAGGACTTCAGTGACTACGGTGCGTGGCTGATTGCGGCCGGCGTCGACACGTCGCGCGTGCAGGTCGTGGCCGACAAGTTCACGGCTTCGTTCTTCTGCAGCACCGACCAGGAGAACAACCAGATCGCGTCGTTCTACACCGGCGCCATGGCCAACGCCGGCGAGCTGTCGTTCCGCGGCATCGCCGGTTTGGCTGATGATGGCCTGGTCATCGTCTCGCCCAACGATCCCGGCGCGATGGTCCAGTACGCCGAAGAACTGGCCACGATGGGCGTGAACTACATCTGGGACCCGGGACAGCAATGCGCCCGCATGGACGGCGCGCAGCTCAAGGATGGCATCACCGGCGCGCACATGGTGATCTGCAACGACTACGAGTTCGAGCTGATCCGGCAGAAGACCGGAATGAGCGAAGCCGATGTGCTGGCAGCGGCGAGCGCGCTCGTCATCACCCGCGGTGAGAACGGCAGCTCGGTCTACGCCGGCGACAGCCGCGTGGATGTGCCCGCCGTGCCACCCGAACGCGTGGTCGATCCCACGGGTGTGGGCGACGCGTTCCGCGGCGGCCTCATGAAGGGCATGGCGATGGGCGCGGCCCTGCCGATTGCCGCGCAGATGGGGAGCGTGGCGGCCACGTGGGCGCTCGAGCACCTCGGTGGCATGAGTCACGCCTACACCTGGAAGGACTTCGTGGCCCGTTACGAGCGCCACTTCGGCACCTTGGCGTAGCTTACGACCCGCCGGCCGCGATGCGCGCCCGTGCGGCGGCCCCGAGTTGCGCGTACGAGGCCGGCTGTAGCAGTTCATTGGTCTGCAGCCAAACCTTCCTGCGGGTCGGTGAGCTCGGTCGAGGTGATCACGCCTGGCGCGGTGGGCTACACTGTAGAACGTGCCTGTTTCCGTGGCCGTTCGCGAGTCCTCCATTCCGCCCCTGGTGGCCGCCGCCGCGGCTTGGTTCGTGCCCGGGGCCGGCCATCTGTTGCTCGGCCGGCGTCAGAAGGGCCTGATCTTCCTGATCGCCATGCCGGCGATGTTCGCGATCGGCCTCTTCCTGTCGGGCCGTGTGTTCCCGTTCGAGTTCTCGCAGCCGCTCGTCGCCCTGGCCGCCGTGGCGGCGCGCGGCGTCGGCTTGCCCGCCTTCGTGGCCGGGTGGATGAACCTCGGCAGCGGCGTCGTCACCGCCGCGTCCTACGAATACGGCAACTCGTTCCTGATCGTGAGCGGCCTGCTCAACATGCTCGTGGTGCTCGATGCCTACGACGTGGCCGCGGGGCGCAAGTGATGACCAGCCACGTGCTGCTGCTGGCGCTGTTCGCGTTCTTCGTGGCGCTCGTCTTCGCGGTCATCGCGCACGACCAGCCGCGCGCGCAAGCGGCGTTCGGGGCCCGCATCTTCGGCGGCTTCCTTCTGGCGGGCCTGGTGCTCGGCTGGCTGATGTTTCCGCTGCCGCTGTGAGTGGCCGGTGATGGCCACGCCGACCTCGCCAGGTGCGCGCCGGTTGTGGCTCTGGGGTCCGGTGGCGCTCTACATGGCGCTCATCTTCGGCGTGTCGGCGATGAGTGCGCCACCCTCGCCCCTGCCGGCCCACGACAAGATCGAGCACTACCTCGCCTACGGCGGCCTGGGGACGCTCGCGCTGCGCGCCGCCGCCGGCGGCACGCTGGCCGGCCTCAGCGGCGGTGCGGCCGCGGCGGCCTGGGGGATCGCCGCCGCCTACGGCATCAGCGATGAATATCATCAGAGCTTCGTGCCCGATCGGACCTCCGATGCTGCCGACGCCCTGGCCGACGCGGCCGGCGCGGCCACGGCCGTTCTCGGCTTCTGGGCGTTCGGTATAATCGTTCGTTCGCGCCGCCCGTCTGGCGCTGCTCTGAGGCGCCCATGACCTACGACAACCTGCTGCTCGAACGCGACGGCGCGGTGGCCGTGGTCATCATCAACCGGCCCACCAAGCTGAATGCGCTCAATGCTCAGACGCTCGTGGAACTCGGGGTGGTGATGAGCGAGCTGCGCGCCGACGCCACGGTGCGGGCGGTCGTGGTCACCGGTGCCGGCGAGAAGGCCTTCGTGGCCGGCGCCGACATCGGCGAGCTGGCCCTGCAGACGCCCGTGCAGGGCCAGGAGCGGTCTACGGCCGGACAACGCGTGTTCGACGCCATCGAGACGCTGGGCAAGCCGGTGATTGCCGCGCTGAACGGCTTCACTCTCGGCGGCGGGTGCGAGCTGGCCATGGCCTGCACCATGCGAATTGCCGCCGATTCCGCCCGCCTCGGCCAGCCGGAAGTGAATCTTGGCCTCACCCCTGGCTACGCCGGCTCGCAGCGTCTGCCGCGCCTGGTCGGCCGCGGCCGCGCCCTCGAGCTCCTGCTCACGGGAGACATGATCAGCGCCGCCCGGGCCTACGAGATCGGCCTGGTCAACCGGGTGGTACCGGCAGCGGAGCTGCGCGCTGAAGCGATGAAGCTCGCCACGACCCTGGCCGGCAAGGCGCCGATCGCGGTGCGCTACATCCTCGACGCCGTGCACCACGGCGCCGAGATGCCGCTGCCCGAGGGCCAACACCTCGAAGCGACCCTGTTCGGCCTCATCTCATCGACCGACGACATGAAGGAAGGCACCGGCGCCTTCCTGGCCAAGCGCACGCCCGACTGGAAGGGGTGCTAGATGCCGGTCTTTGCCGGCGATCGCAACGTCACCGGTCTCCGCATCGCGATCGTCGTGGCCCGCTTCAACGACTTCGTCACCGCACGCCTGCTGGCCGGTGCGCAGGAGGCGTTGGCCGCCGCTGGCATCGCCGACCACGACATCGACGTCGTGTGGGTGCCCGGCGCTTTCGAGATCGCGGCGGCTGCACAACGGGTGGCGACGGAGCGGGGTGTGTCGGCGGTGGTCTGTCTCGGTTGCGTGATTCGCGGCGGCACGCCGCACTTTGAATACATCTGCGCGGCGGCCGCTCAGGGCATCACGCAGGCGGCCAGTAACACCGGCGTGCCCATGGCCTTCGGCGTGCTCACGACCGATTCGGTGGAGCAGGCGGTGGAGCGAGCGGCGGCCGGGCCGTCGAACAAGGGCTACGAAGCTGCGCAGGCCGCGCTCGAGATGGCGACCGTCTTCCGCGCCCTCGGAGCGCAGGCATGAGCGAAGCGGCGAGCGACACCGGACGCTGGGACGAGCGCCATCGCGCTCGCGAAGCCGCGCTGCGCGCGCTCTACCAGGTCGAGATGGGCGGGGTGTCCGCCCCGCAGGCGATGGCGCTGGTCGAGCAGGAGGGCGATGCCGACGCCGTCGCCCTCGACGCCGGCACGCGTGCCTTCGCGACCCGGCTGGTCATCGGCACCTGGACCAACAAGGTGGCGCTCGATGCCGTGATCGAGCCGCACTGCACCAACTGGCGGATCGAGCGGCTCGCCGTGCTCGATCGGCTGGTCCTGCGCCTCGCGATCCACGAGTGGCTGGCCGAGCCGTCGACGCCGCCGCGCGTCGTGCTCAGCGAAG
>JBDTWC010000091.1:0-7725 GCA_040006875.1 Acidobacteriota bacterium
CAGAGACACCAGCGCCGAGCTGACCCCAGTCGCTGTTGCCCCACCCGATAAGCGTGCCGTTGCGCCGGCGCACGATCACGTGACGCCCGTAGCTGCCGGTCTTCACCTCCACCGCGTCGGTGATGCCCTTCACCGGCTGCGGGGTCGGCTCGGCGGCATCCGACACGTCGGCGTGGGCACCGTTCCCGAGGTTCGCCTGCTCGTTGTGGCCCCAGGTCCACACGCGGCCATCGTGCGTCACGGCAATCGTGGCCGATGCTCCCACCTGAATCGACACCACGTCCTTGAGGGTCGACAGCTCGGTAATCGCCTGTGCCTGCTCGGTGATGCGGCCCAGGCCCAGCGCGCCTCGGCGATTGGCGCCCCAGGCCAGGACGCGCCCGTCGTCGGTCAGCGCGAAGCCGTACGGGTTGCCGCCGGTCACGTGCACCACATGCTCGAGGCCCGCGACCGGCATCGGCGGCGATACGCCCGGTACCGCTGCCCGCGCGCCTCGGATCACCTCGGGTAGCTCGCCCCACGCGCGCACCGTCCCGTCGTTCAGCACGGCCAACGCCGTGTTTCCGCGGACTGAGATCTCCTTCACGTCGCGCAGTCCTGGTACCGGCGCGGGCGTGAAGCGGTCAGTGCCCGCGACCGCCATGCCCAACTGCCGTTCGTTCCCTCGTCCCCACGCCCACACCGTGCCGTCGTCGAGCACGGCAAACGACGTGTCCCCTTCGGCCACGACCTGGCTGGCCTTGGTCGGCAGGTCGATCCGCGCTGCCGGCAGGAACCGGCGGATGACCGGCGGGCGCGCAAGCTGACCGGCGCGATTTTCGCCCAGTCCGACTACGGACCCATCCGACAGCAGCACCAGGATGTGGCCTGAGGCCGCCACCTGCGTCACGGTCAGGCTCTGCGCCGCGACCCTCGACCCAGAGGCGGTGGTGAGGGCGAGGATCAGGATGAGCGCGAGCGGCCTGCGGGGTCGTGGCATGGAAAGGGGAATCACTCTGCCCTAGGCGACAACGATCTCAGCGCACGTAGGGAATCGTCTGCGGGCCGTGGGGCAGCACCGCCAGCGACGCGCCCGAGCCTGCGGCCGAGAGGGCGCCGCGCACCGCCATGGCCACGTCGGTCACTGGCTCGAAGTGCGCTGCGCGCAAGGCGTCGAGCGAGAGTCCGCTGGCTTTCACCAGCACGGTCGCCCTGGCCTGAATGAGCGTCTGCACGTGCACCTGCCAGGCGTCTGGCACGCTCACGAAATCCGGCGCCTCGATCATCTCGAGCAGCGCCGCGGGTGAGCCACGCTCGCGCAGGATAGCGCCGTAGGTGCCGTGAGTGGGCACGCCGTCGCGACACTCGGCCGCGCAGATGATGGTGCCGCCGGGCTTCACGATGCAGGCCGCCGCCGACATGCCCTTCACCGCTTGATACAGGTTCTGGTCGAGCGGATAGCCGGAGTTGGTCGTGAGCACCACGTCGAAGCGACCCTCCACCGGCGACATGGCCGTGGCCTTCACATGGGCGCACGCAGCCGTGTGCTCCGCGAACAGCTCGCCGGCGAACACCTGGGTGATGGCCTGGTCGCGATTGAGCGCAACATCGATGGCGAAGGTCACGCCGGTGAGACGCGCGATCTCGCGCACGTCGTCGTGAATCGGATTGCCCTCGGTGATGCCCCACGTGGCGTTGGGATGCCCCACGTGCCGCGCGTCGTGCAGCACCAGCGTGGTCTCGAGGCCGGCGAGTCCAGGGGCCACCATCTTGGGCCCGCCACTGAAGCCGGCGAAGAAGTGCGGCTCGACAAAGCCAGTGGTGATGCGCACGTCGGCCTGCAGCCACGCCAGGTTCAAGTGGATGGGCACGCCCGAGGCCGTGACGCCGGCCGCGCCGAGGGATGCGGCTGCCCGCGCGTCGTGGTTCACGACGCGGTAGCGTGCGACGATGTCGGCGCCGAGCATGGCCACGAGCTCGTCGGGTGTGTTGGCGCGATGGGTGCCGGTCGCCACGAGGATCACGACGTCCTCCGGTGCCACCTGCGGTAACTCCGCGAAGATCGCTCTCAAGGTGACGTCGCGAGGCTGCGCTCTGGTGATGTCGCAAACCGAGACTGCGATCTTCTGGCCGGCGCCTACGAGCGACGCCAGCGGCGGCCCGGCAGTGGGACGTTGCAGCGCTGCCCGCAGGGCGGCCTCGGGATCGGCCAGTGCTGCCACGTGCCGCGGCGCCACGACCACGGTGCGTTCGTCGGGAAGGTCCACGCCGAGGCCGTCGCTGCCGTAGTCGAGCTGTACTCGCATGAACCTCTATTGTGGCCCGGTCTGCACGCGATACGCCAAGTCGAGCAGTTCCACGACATGGAGCACCGGCAGCGCCCGCGTCGCAGCTGCCAGCGACGTCTGCATCTGCATCAGGCAGCCGATGTTCGCGGTGGCGACCACCGCGGCGCCCGAATCCACGAGCGCCGCTGCCTTGCGGGCCCCGAGTTGGGCCGCCAGCGCCGGCTGCTCGAGGTTGTAGAGGCCGGCCGACCCGCAGCACAGGCCGCTGTCGGTGACGGGCACGAGCGTGAGCTGCGCCACCGCCTGGAGCAGGCGCCGGGGCGCGCTCGTGACCTGCTGCGCGTGGGCCAGATGGCAGGCATCCTGATAGGCCACGCGCGTGGGCGCGTCGAGGCGCGGCAACCCGCTCAGCCCGAGGCCGTCGAGGTACTCGAGCAGATCGAGCACGGGCGGGCCGTCGTGATGGCGGTCCTTCATCGCGCTGCCGCAGCCGGCCGCGGTAGCCAGCACCGCATCCACGTCGGTTGGGAAGTGACGGCGATGGGCATCGCCCAGCGCGCGCCCTCGGGCGGCGTCGCCGACGTGGCCCGCCAGGGCACCGCAACAACCCTGGTTGCCTGGAACCACGGTGTCGACGCCGTTGGCCGCCAGCACGCGCAGCGCTGCGGCCGTGATGCTGGGACGCAGCACGCTCTGCACGCACCCGGTCATGAGCGCGACCCGACCTCGCCGCGGACCGACGGCTGGCATGAACGCCGGCGCCGCCGTCTGTGCGGGCAGGGTGGGCGGCAGCAGGCGCAGCATCGTGCGCAGCGAGGCTGGCAGCAGCAGCGCGACCAGGCGGGCGGCGCTGCCGGCGCGGGCCGCAAGGCGGAACCGGGACGGCGACTCCATCACGCGCAAGAGCGCGCGCAGCCGCAGCTGTGCCCCCGGCGAGCGTTGAGCCACCAGGCGCTCGCGGAACGGCTCGATCAGGTCGCGGTAGCGCACGCCCGACGGACACGCGGTCTCGCACGCCAGACAGCCGAGGCAGCGATCGAGATGGGGCGCCGCGTCGTCGAGGGCGAGCGTGCCTTCGAGCACTTCCTTCATCAGCACGATGCGGCCGCGCGGCGAGTCCATCTCCTCGCCCAGCACTGCGTAGGTCGGGCAGGCGGGCAGGCAGAAGCCACAATGCACGCACGACGACACGGCCCGGGCCATCGCCTCACCGCCGGGAATCAAGGCCGCGAGCGGAATCTGGTGCTGCATCTCGAGGCTAGCGGAAGCGCCGATCCGGATCGAGGGCGCGACGTACCCGGTCGCCGAACCCGTCGGAAGTGGCCGGGCCCAGTCGCCGACCCGACGCGGGCCCACATACCGCCACGCCGCGCCAGCCGTGCGCCGTCAACACCGCGTCCACCGCAGCGAGTGGCTGAGACGTGGCCAGCACGGTGACCGCGCCGCCGCACTGCACCCGACAGATACCCAGCGGACTGAGCGCCCGCACCACGTCGGCGACGCGACCGGGTGTGGTCGGTACCTTCACCAGCGCCGCTGCCGCCGAGGTCCACGTCAGCTCCGCCGCCTCGCTCCACACGCGCGCGTCGTCGTCGCCGGTCTGCACCTCGACGACGCTCTCGAGCAGATGCTGGGCGCGTGCGATGCGCGCAGGCAGCGCCTCGGCGGCGCCGGCCAGGCGCACCCACACGGTGGCAGCCGCGCCGGTGGCGTCGAGCGCGATGTCGAGCGCCGCCACGTCCATTGGCACGGCGCGCAGCCGTTCGTGGGCGGCCAGTGCGCCCGCAAACGATGGGCATGGTGCACTGAGCGTGGCCCGGGCTTCGGGCCGCGGAAACACCTTGATTGTGACCTCGGCGATGGCGCCGAGCGTGCCCGCGCTGCCAACCAGCGCGTGATGGGTCAGGAAGCCGGCGGCGTTCTTCACCACCTGGCCACCGCTGGCGATGAGGCGTCCGTAGCCGTCGACTACGCGCGCGCCGATCACGAAGTCGCGGACGCCGCCATAGCGATAGCGGCCGGCCCCATTGAGGCCTGCGGCCACCGTGCCGCCCAGGGTGCTGCCGGCGCGCACGTGGGTCGGGTCGAAGGGCAGGTATTGTGCGTGCTCGGCCAGCGCGGCCTCGATGGCCGCCACCGGTGTGCCGGCGCGCGCGGTGAGCACGCACTCGGCCGGCGTGTAGCTCACGATGCCCGTCAACTGGCGCAGCTCGAGCACGGCCACGCCGTCGTCGCCAGCCCCGCGTCGTTTGGTGCCCGCGCCAGCGATGCGCATGGCCCCGGGTGTGGACGACGCCACCACCTTGCACAGCTCGTCGATGGTGGCGGGCGCCGCCGTCATGCCGGGACCTGCAGCATCTTGCCGCGATTGGCGACCGTGTGGCCGTCGACCGCGGCGCGCAGCCGCTGCATGAAGGCCATGTCGTCGGCGTTGTACATCTCGGGCAGGAAGGCGCGCTTCTCGAGGCCCACGCCGTGCTCGCCGGTGATCGATCCGCCCAAACGGATGCACAGCCGCAGGATGTCGGCGGCCAGCGCCTCGGCGCGGTCGAGCGCGCCGGTCTGGCGGCCGTCGTAGAGGATGAGGGGATGGAGGTTGCCGTCGCCCGCGTGGAATACGTTGGCGACGCGCAAACCGTGCCGAGCTGACAGCTGTTCGATCGCCACGAGAGCGTCGCCGAGCTTGGTGCGGGGCACCACGCCGTCCTGCACGATGAAGTCCGGACTCAAGCGCCCTACGGCCGAGAATGCGCACTTGCGTCCCTTCCACAGGAGCGCGCGCTGGTCGGCGTTCCGGGCCACGCGGATCTCGGTGGGCAGCGACTGTTCGAGCACCGCCATCAGGTGCGCCTGCTCGGCGTCGGCCTGCGCCTGCTCGCCTTCGAGTTCCACGAGCAGCACCGCCGCGGCATCGAGTGGATAGCCGGCGTGGGCCGCCGCTTCGGCGGCTTCGATCGCGAGCCGGTCCATGATTTCCATCGCGCCGGGCAGCAGCCCGGCGGCGATGATGCGCGTCACCGCGTCGCCAGCCGCCTGCAGCGACGCATACGACGCGAGCACGGTGCGATACGCCTCGGGCCTCGGAATGAGTCGGAGCGTGATCTCGAGGGCCACGCCGAAGAGGCCTTCGGAGCCGACGAAGAGACCGGTGAGGTCTGGGCCCGTGTCTTCCACGCTGTCGCCGCCCAGCCGCACCACCTCCCCGTCGGGCAGGACCACCTCGAGAGCCAACACGTGATTCGCGGTCATGCCGTGACGGAAGCAGTGTGCGCCGCCGGAGTTGAAGGCCACGTTGCCGCCGATCGTGCACACCGACTGGCTCGACGGATCGGGGGCGTAGTAGAGGCCATGCGGCTCGGCAGCGACCGAGACATCGAGGTTGATCACCCCCGGTTCGACCACGGCCACGCGGTCGACCGGGTCGAGGCGCAGGATGCGGTTCAGTCGATTGAGCGCGATCACCACCCCGTCGGCGATCGGCACCGACCCGCCCGACAGGCTGGTGCCCGAGCCGCGAGCCACAAATGGCACGCCGAACTGGTGGCACAGCCGCACCGTGGCCACGACGTCGTTCTTCGACTCGGCCAGTACTACTGCCAATGGGCGGGTGCGGAAGGCCGTGAGGCCGTCGCTCTCGTACGAGGCCAGCGCCGCCGCGCGCGTCAGCAGACGGTCCGGCGGATAGATCTGCGCGAGAGCCGTCAGGAACCCGTTCATCGCGCCAGCACCCAGGTGGCGAAGCCGTCGGCAAGAGCAACGTTGCGGAGCATGGCGGACCGTCCGCTAGCCCATGACCCGCTTGAGCGCGGCCATCGCCTCCTGCGCGCCCACGACCGCGAACAGCACCAGGATCGCCCCCAGCAGCAGGTTGGTGACGAGCGCGTTCTTCGGCACGTCGCGGTCGGCCCAGGCCACCCGGTTGTTCAGATAGAGCAGGGTCGCGGCCAGGAACGGCACAAATAGGCTGCCGATCACCGTATAGGTGACGATGACCAGGATCGGCGCGCCGGTGAACGCGAGCGGCAGCGGCACCAGGGTGATGAAGAACAGGCCGAGTTGATAGGGCCGGCTCGTCACCTTGGTGATCTCGTCGCGCGCCTGCACCGACAGGCCCTTCATCACGCCGTAGATGTCGGCGTAGAGGTAGGGCACGCTCTGCCACACGCCGAGCAGTGACGCGAACACTGCCGCCCAGAAGCCGAGCGAGTAGGCCCACACGCCGAACGGGCCGAGAATCGTGCCCAGCGTCGAGGCCATCTTCGGCACCGCCTGTGCGTCGGTCAGGGTCACGCCGGGCAGGAAGAACGCGGTGTTGGCGATCAGCATGATCGAGATGCCGAACACGGCCGTGAAGATGTAGGCGATGGCCACATCGCCGCGCACGTAGGTGAGATAACCACTGCCGCGCATGTCTTCTTCGCGCATCCAGTAGTTGTAGGAGAGCATCGTGACCGAGCCGCCGACGCCGCCGATGAGCGACAGCACGTAGGTGCCGCTGCCGGCCGGAATCGTGGGGACGACCAGCCCTTGCATCGAGGCCATCGGGTTGGTGACCGTGAGCGCGGCGCAGACCAGGATGCTGAAGCCCATCACCCCGACCAGCACCTTCATCAGCTTCTCGAACTTGCCGTAGCCGCCGAAGTAGACGAACGCGAATCCCACCAGGCTATGGCCAACCGCACCCCACGACTGCGGCACCGCGCCGCCGGTCAGGTTCGACAGGCCGAGCCCGCACGCGTTGGTGAGCGCCGCGCTCACGGCGATGGTCCACAGCACCAGATAGATACCGAAGTAGAACTTCACCCACGCCGGCAGATACGCCGCCCAGCCTTCGATCACCGTGGTGCCGGTGGCGAGCTGCCAGCGCGCGATGCCTTCGCTGAGCACGAACTTGAAGAAGGCGCCGAGCAGGATCGCCCACAGCAGCACCACGCCGTAGCGCGCGCCCCCCACGGTGGCCGACACGACGTCGCCCGAGCCGATGCCGGTGGCGGCCACGACCAGGCCAGGACCGGCGAGTTTGAGGAAGCTGACGGACGGAGCGCTCTTGGCAGGGGACGAGTTGGGCACGGGCATCCTTGTGGCCGGGAAGGGTATCAGAGAACACCGACCCCGGCGGCGGCTCCCGGTCGGCGCCGCGTCAGCGCTGCATGAGCGAGCCGTAGCCGGTCACCGTGGCGTCCACGCCCGCGGCGCGCACGATCTCGTTGAGGCGAGCGCGGAAGGCATCCCCGGCGGCGTTGAGCGCGGCCACGGCGGCCGCGTCGTAGTGCGCGAGTGTGGCCAGGCCCGCCGCCATGGTGGCGGCGTTGCCGTTGAACGTGCCCGAATGCGCGATGGCGCCACGGCGGGTAGGGTCGTAGGTGGCCATCACGTCGGCGCGGCCGCCGAATGCGCCCACGGGCAGACCGCCGCCGATGATCTTCCCGAAGGTCGTCAGATCCGGCGTGACGTCGAA